>JBKPNA010000410.1:0-7118 GCA_046765695.1 Actinomycetota bacterium
ATGTGCGCCAGGTTGTCGATCCCCATCAAGATCACGATCGTGCCGCCCAGCCCAACCAGCGCCTCCAGTTCCCGGGGGTCCGGCGGAGTGTGGCCGGAGATCACGGTGATGACCCTGCTGACCTCACGATGGGTCAGGGGAATGCCTCGGGCGGCCGGCACCGCCAGGGCAGTGGAGATCCCCGGCACGATTCTCACCGGGATCCCAGCATCGACACAGGCCAGCATCTCCTCCCCGCCGCGGCCGAAGACGAACGGATCTCCGCCCGTCAGCCGGACCACGGACTGGCCGAGCCGGGCTCGAGCGATCAGCTGTCCGGAGATGGAGTTCTGCGGAACCGGGTGGTGATAGGGCGGCTTGCCGACGTCCACCAGTTCCGCACCGGCCGCGAGCTCGTCCAGGTCCTCCGTCGGTGCCGGCCGGTCGAAGAAGACCACGTCGGCCTGTCGCAAGGCGGCGCACGCCTCCAGGGTGAGCAGACCTGTCCGGCCTGGCCCGCCACCCACGAGGGTCACCTGCCCCGCGTACGGCGCCGGTTCCTCGGCGATCATCAGCACGTGCAGATGGCCGGCCAGCTCGAAGATCCGCTCGCGGAATGCGCGCGGCAGCCCGACGTCGACGATCAGCCAGGCCGGCCCGATGAGCCGGAGCAGACCGCCGGTGTCGGTGCGGGCGGGCCGGTTGGCGTAACGCACTCCGGCGAGCCGCTGCTCCACGTCGGGCAGCGGCCCGTCGATGACCATCGTGACGGTGGCTCCGCTGTGCACGAAGCGGCGCAGCGCCTGGCGAGCGCCGAGGGCGTCGCCGAAGATCACCACCTTGCGGCCCCGAGGATCAAGATCAATATGCATTGCGTTTCCGACCGGACTGCGAATTAGGACCAACGCCAATCTAACCAGCTCTGCTGACCCGCCGGTTTCAATGCGGAAACTATGGAATGCCCTCAGGTCGCCCAATCCGATCTAACCTGCCTCGTGTGCGCAGCTACGTCGCCTTCCTGCGGGGAATCAACCTGGGTTCGACCAACAAGATCAGCATGCCGGAGCTGCGGCAGCTGGCCGAAGAACTCGGCTACACCGACGTGGCGACCTACATCAACAGCGGCAACCTGGTCTTCACCAGTGCCAAGACGCCGGCCCGGCTGGAGCGGGAGATCTCTGCGGCCATCGCGAAGCGCTTCGGACCCACTATTGACGTCGCCGTGCGTACGCCGCAGCAGCTGAAAAGCATTCTCGACGGCAATCCCTATCCCGAGGGCAACCCCAGCCAGGTGGCGGTCGCCTTCCTGACCAAGCCGGCACCGGCGGGCGCGAAGGAGAAGGTGGCGGCGATCGCCACCGAGGCCGAGCCGTTCACCTTTGCCGGATCCGAGGTGTACGTGCACTACACGAACGGCATGGGCAGGAGCAAGCTCGCGGAGAAGTTCAGCTCGATCATCGGCGTCAGCTCGACGGTGCGGAACATCAACACCGTGGCCAAGGTGCTCCAACTCGCAGAGTCGACGGCGGGGCAGTGAGGAGCAGGGAGTCCTCGTCATCCGAAGCGTCGATCACCGCGCTCACGCATACCGACGGCGTTAGCCACTGTCGCTAGCGCGTCGCACACTTGGTTGGTCGGTGGCGGAGATTACTGTGGTCTTTCGGCTGACTTCCCCCTGCGCGCCGCCGGCCGCAGCAGCATCTTGAGGTACCACGCTTGGAGGTTGTGCGGGCATGCCGGGAAGCGCCGTAGCGGGGAGCGACTCCTTCGTCCACCTGCACGTGCACTCCGAGTACTCGATGCTGGACGGCGCCGCCCGGGTCTCGGACCTGTTCGCCGGCTGCCAGCAGCTGGGCATGCCGGCGATCGCGATCACCGACCACGGCAACAACTTCGGGGCGTATGAGTTCTACAAAGCGTCCAAGGCGTACGGGGTGAAGTCGATCGTCGGCACCGAGGCGTACCTCACCCCCAAGACCCATCGCACCGAGCGCAAGCGGGTCCGCTGGGGAGACGGTGGCAGTGACGACGTCTCCGGCGGCGGCGCCTACACCCACCTGACGATCTGGGCCGAGAACACCGCCGGCATGCACAACCTGTTCCGGCTGAACTCGCTGGCCTCGCTCGAGGGGTACTTCTACAAACCCCGGGTGGACCGGGAGCTGCTGTCGAGCTACGCCAACGGCCTGATCGCGACCACCGGATGTCCCGGCGGGGAGGTGCAGACGCTGCTCCGGCTGGGCCGCTTCGACGAGGCGCTGGCCAGTGCCGCCGAGTTCCGGGACATATTCGGCGCGGGCAACTACTACGTGGAGCTGATGGACCACGGGCTGAACATCGAACAGCGAACCCGCACCGACCTGCTGAAGATCGCCCGGCAGCTGCAGCTGCCCTTGGTGGCGACCAACGACCTGCACTACACCCGCCAGGCCGATGCCGGAGCCCACGAGGTGCTGCTTTGTGTCCAGTCGGGCTCCACCATGGCCGACGCCGGACGGTTCAAGTTCGAGGGCGACAGCTACTACCTGAAGTCTCCGGCGGAGATGCGGGCGCTGTTCGCCGAGCTGCCCGAGGCATGCGACAACACCTTGGCCATCGCCGAGCGGTGCGAGGTTTCCTTCAGTGAGGGCAACGGCACCTACATGCCGCGCTACCCATGTCCGCCGGGGGAGACCGAGGACTCCTGGTTCGTCAAGGAGGTCGACGCGGGCCTCGCCCGGCGGTACCCGGGGGGCGTCCCCGACGAGGTCCGCAAGCAGGCCGACTTCGAGACCGGCGTGATCACCTCGATGGGCTTCGCCGGCTACTTCCTGGTGGTTGCCGACTTCATCAACTGGGCCAAGGAGAACGGCATCCGGGTCGGACCCGGCCGCGGCTCCGGAGCAGGCTCGATCGCCGCCTACGCGATGCGGATCACCGACCTCGACCCGCTGGTGCACGGGCTGATCTTCGAACGCTTCCTCAACCCCGAGCGGGTCTCCATGCCGGACTTCGACATCGACTTCGACGAGCGGCGGCGAGGCGAGGTGATCCGCTACGTCACCGACAGGTACGGCGAGGACCGGGTCAGCCAGATCGTCACCTACGGCACGATCAAGGCCAAGCAGGCGGTCAAGGACGCCTCCCGGGTGCTCGGCTACCCGTTCGGCATGGGGGAGAAGCTGACCAAGGCCATGCCGCCGCCGGTAATGGGCAAGGACGTGCCACTGGCGAAGATCTTCGACCGGGAGGACAAACGGTACGGGGAGGGCGGGGAGTTCCGGGCCCTGTACGAGTCGGACTCCGATGTCAAGACGGTGGTGGACACGGCTCTCGGACTGGAGGGGCTGAAACGGCAGTGGGGGGTGCACGCCGCGGGGGTGATCATGTCATCGCACCCGCTGATCGACATCATCCCGATCATGCGCCGGGAGCAGGACGGCGCGATCATCACCCAGTTCGACTACCCGACCTGCGAGTCGCTCGGCCTGATCAAGATGGATTTCCTCGGGCTGCGCAACCTGACCGTGCTGGACGACGCGGTGGCCAACATCAAGCTCAACCGCGGCTTCGACCTGGTGCTGGAGGATCTGCCACTGGACGACGCGGCCACGTACGCCCTGCTCGGCCGAGGGGACACGCTGGGCGTCTTCCAGCTCGACGGCGGTCCCATGCGTTCGCTGCTCCGGCTGATGCGGCCGGACAACTTCGAGGACATCTCGGCGGTGCTGGCGCTCTACCGGCCGGGCCCGATGGGTGCGGACAGCCACACCAACTACGCCCTGCGCAAGAACGGCCGGCAGGAGATCACCGCGATCCATCCGGAGCTGGCCGAGCCGCTGGCGGCGATCCTGGACACGACCTACGGGCTGATCGTCTACCAGGAGCAGGTGCTACAGATCGCTCAGCGCGTGGCCGGTTACTCCCTGGGCAAGGCTGACCTGCTCCGCAAGGCGATGGGCAAGAAGAAGAAGGAGGTGCTGGACGCCGAGTTCGTGCCGTTCTCAGAAGGGATGGCGGCCAATGGCTACTCCACCGGGGCGATCCAGGCGCTCTGGGACATCCTGGTCCCCTTCTCGGACTACGCCTTCAACAAGGCTCATACCGCGGCGTACGGGATGGTGTCGTACTGGACCGCCTACCTCAAGGCCAACTATCCAGGTGAGTTCATGGCGGCGCTGCTCACCTCGGTGGCCGACGACAAGGACAAGATGGCGGTCTATCTCGGCGAGTGCCGCCGAATGGGCATCTCGGTGCTGCCACCCGACGTGAACGAGTCAGCGGCGAACTTCACCCCGGTAGGCACCGACATCCGCTTCGGGCTGACCGCGGTGCGCAACGTCGGCCAGCACGTGGTCGACGGCATCGTCGCGGCCCGCGAGGCGACCGGCAAGGCGGTCAACTTCCACGGCTTCCTCGACACCGCACCGCTGGTGGTCTGCAACAAGCGGGTCGTCGAGTCGCTGATCAAGGCCGGCGCCTTCGACTCGATGGGGCACAGCCGGCGCGGCCTGATGAGCGTCTACGACAGCGCGATCGACAGCGTGCTGGAGCTCAAGCGCAACGACGAGCGCGGACAGGGCTCGTTGTGGGACGACTTCGACGAACCCGATCCGGTGCTGATGGGCAGCGTGCCCGACCTGCCCGACTGGGACAAGCGGACCAAGCTCGCCTTCGAGCGGGAGAAGCTGGGCCTGTACGTCAGCGACCACCCGCTGCAGGGACTGGAGCACATCCTGGCCGCCGAGCGGGACATCGGGATCGGCGAGCTGCTCACCGAGGACGGCCCTCGGGACGGGATGGTCACCATCGCCGGGATGATCACCAGCGTCACTCGGAAGACCACCAAGCGCGGGGACATCTGGGCCGTGCTCACGGTCGAGGACCTGGAGGCCTCGATCGAGGTGCTGCTCTTCCCCAAGGCCTACGAGATGGTGGCGACCGTGCTGGCGACCGACACCGTGGTGAAGGTCAAGGGCCGGGTCAAGGTCGACGACGACACGGTCTCGATCAACGCCTCGGAACTGACCCTGCCGGACATCTCCGAGGCTCCCACCGGCCCGGTCGTCATCTCGCTGCCGGCGGTGCGCTGCACGCCCGCGGTGCTGGATCGGCTGCAGGAGGTGCTGAGCTCCCATCCGGGCACGACGGAGGTCCGGATTCGGCTGCTCAAGGCCGACGGCACCCTCGTCGCTCGGCTGCCCCACCATCGGGTGACGCCGTCGCAGCCACTGATGGCAGATCTAAAGGCCCTGCTCGGCCCCTCCTGCCTGGCGACATGACGGCGGCCCGAGTGTCGGCGTTCGTCGCCCTGGGGCTCGGCCTCGGCGCTCTGGGGGGCGTCGCCTGGTGGGCGGCCGTGGATGAGCCGGCGTACCGGGTCAATCCCGATGGAGGGGCCTCGATCGGTGAGCGGGGACTCGCTGAGTTCGTGGCCGGCGACGCGTGGTTCTGTGTGATCGGACTTGTCGTGGGGATCGGTCTGGGCTTGGTCGCCTGGCGGGCGCTGTTGGATCTCGGCTGGCCGTTGGTGCTGCTGGTCGGAATGGTCGCGATGCTCGGCGGTCTGGTCTGCTGGTACGTCGGGCACCGGCTGGGGCCGGAGGACTTCGTCGGCCGGCTCGCCGCGGCCCAGCCGGGGCAGCTCGTGCCGATCGAGCTCACGCTGCGGGCAAGGGCGTCACTGCTGACCTGGCCGTTCTTCGCGATCATCCCGGTGCTGCTGGGCTCATCGCTGGGCCGAGACGAGGAGGAGCCGAAGCCGCTCCGCAGGCGGCAGCAACCGGCCGCCGACTCAGCTGTCCGGGAGCCGGAGCACAGCTAACTCGTCGACCACCTTGGCCATCCGGTCGAAGTCGACGTCGTTGTGCACGAGAACCGTCTCGGTGCGCATCGCTATAGCAGCAATCAGGCTGTCCTGGTGGGACCGGATGGTGTGACCACTGCGGCGGACCGCACGATGAATGGCAGCGGCAAGGTCGAAGTCATCCTCGGTGACGCCGCTGACAGGAAGCCCGTCATAGACCTTCAGCGTTCGGTGGCGTCGCAGGTCGTCCAGCTCAAGCGCCAACTCCATCCGAACCGGTGGGCACCCGAGCAGGTTCGACGGATCAGAGTCGATCAGCTGCCGAATGAGCCGAGCGGCGGGCGTGCCCGGCTGACGAAAGAACTGGACCCAGACCGAACTGTCGACCAGGTAGCTCACCATTCACGTGGCCTGTCGAAGCCTTCCAGCTCGTCGTTCGTATAGCTGAAGCCGATCCCTTCCAGGGCCATGATCTCCTCGACCGTCGGCGTGTGACGCACCGCCTTGCGCAGGGCGAAGTCGACGGCTTCCTTCTTGGTCTTAAGGCCGTTCTGCTTCATCACCGTCTCGACCAGCTCGTCGTCGAGATCGATGTTGGTGCGCGTCATACACACACAATACACAGCAGGTCAGGTAATGAAACGGAGCAATGCCGTGACGGCGATGGCGACGACGAACACGACGAGCAGACCTTGGCGGAGCACCAGGGCAATCACTCCGGCGGCGACTCCAACCAATGTCCGCCAGTCCACGGCGTACCTGCCGCCACCGTCGAAGAGCTCGACCGCGATCAGGGCCGACAGCATGGCCACCGGCAGGTAACCGGCCACCCGCTGCACGACCGGAGTGTTCAGCACCGATTCCGGCAGGGATACCCCAGCCAGCTTGAGCAGATAGCTGCCGACCGCGGCCACCACGACCGCCACCCAGAGGGCCGTCATGACTCGGCCGTTCGGCGGGGCAGCACGCCCGCAACGAGGGCGACCGCTGCGGCGGCGATCACCGGCACCCCCGGCGGGGCGAGCGGCACCAGCGCCAGCGCCACGGCGGCTCCGCCCAGCGCGACCAGACGTGCGTCCCAGCGTTCGAGCCGAGGCCAGAGCAGGGCCAGGAACACTGCCGGCGCGGCCGCCTCCAGGCCGAAGTCCGCCGGGTCGATGGCGGTTCCGATCAGCGCGCCGGTCAGGCTGCCGAGCTGCCAGAGCGGGAACAGAATCAGCCCGGTCGCCCAGAATGCCAGACGCTGGCTTTGTCTGTCTGGCTGGCCGATCGCCATCGCCGTGGTCTCGTCGATCACGAAGTGGGCAGTCACCAGCCGGCGCCACCAGCCCCGGGGCCGCAGCATCTGCGAGAC
>JBKPNA010000411.1:0-3666 GCA_046765695.1 Actinomycetota bacterium
TGCGACTTGTCGTAGTAGATTCGTTCGGTCCAGCTCGTGACGAGCTCCTGGCGCCCCCCGGCGCACTGGTTCCCGGATTCTTCGATCGGCATGAATGCGTGAGAGACTGAGTGTGCTGTTGCAATTCTTTGAGCCGTGGTAAGTGCTACGCCCCTGGGACTTTGCGTGGGCGTTGGCCTGGTCTGGTGTCCGACAGCAGTCCGAGAGTCGCGAGGTGCGCTCTCGACGTCGGAGGAGATCTTCATGGCACAAGGAACCGTCAAGTGGTTCAACGGTGAGAAGGGTTTCGGCTTCATCCAGGTGGATGGTGGCGGCCCGGATGTGTTCGTGCACTACAGCGCGATCGAGGCGGCCGGCTATCGGTCGCTGGACGAGGGACAGCGCGTGGAGTTCGACACCACCCAAGGTCCGAAGGGTACGCAAGCAGACAGGGTTCGTCCTGTCTGATGCCCCCTTGGGGGGCTGGGGAAGCGCCGGCCAGTGGCCGGCGCTTCCTCTGGGCGGTGCAGCTGCGACCATGAGCGCCGAACCGGCATAGCAGGGGCCCCGATAGCCTGGTGCGATGCGCATCACGCTGCCGGATCCTCAGTCATGAGTGAGACGCAGCGGCTGCACGTCGATCATGTGGTGACCCCGGACGGTGTGCTGCAAGATGCCGTGATCGAGGTCAGCGGGGACCGGATCGTCTCCTGCGAGCCCCACGCCGCGCGGAACGGTGCCGAGCCGGAGAAGCTGGCCGGCTGGGTCGTACCCGGGTTCGTGGACATCCACGTGCACGGCGGCAACGGGTGCGACTACCCGACGGATGACCCACAGGCGGCTCTTCGTGCCCGGGAATTCCACGCCGCGCATGGCACCACCACGAGTCTCGCCAGCCTCGTCACGGCACCGCTGGAGACACTCCATCGCCAGATCGCGGCGATCGCCAACCTCGTCGCTGACGGGCACTTCGCCGGCATCCACCTCGAAGGGCCGTTCCTGTCACCAGCCCAGCGCGGCGCCCACGACCGGTCGCTGCTCCGCCTCCCCGACCCTGAGTCCGTCGACAGGTTGATCACTGCCGGAGGCGGCCGGATCAGGATGGTCACGCTCGCTCCGGAGCTGCCCGGGGCCATGGCGGCGATTCCCCGGTTACTCGACGCCGGCGTACGGGTCGCGGTCGGCCATAGCGACGCGGACCGCGACGCGATGGCAGCCGCGCTGGACGCCGGCGCGACCGTGGCGACGCACCTGTTCAACGCCATGCGCAGCATTCACCACCGCAAACCGGGCCCGATCCCGCTGCTGCTGACCGATCCCAGGGTCGCCGTCGAGCTGATCACCGATGGTTTCCATGTCCACCGCGACGTACTGCGGATGGCGGCTACGGCGGCTGGGCCCGAGCGGGTTCTGCTGGTCACCGACGCCATGGCTGCCGCAGGCAAGCCTGACGGGGACTTCGCGCTCGGCGGCCGCGAAGTCCGCGTACGCGACGGCCAGGCCCGGCTCGTCGGCGAGGACGGCAGCCTGGGGTCGATCGCCGGTTCGACCCTGACCATGGCGCAGGCGTTCCACACCATGGTCGAGATCACCGGAAGCATCGAGGTCGCCGCTCAAATGGCTGGGACCAACGCTGCGCGGCAGCTCGGCCTCGACGATATCGGCCGCATCGAGGCCGGCTGTCGTGCCGATCTCTGCGTGGTGGACGATCATGGGGCGCTGCAACGGGTGATGCACGCCGGCCACTGGCTGCCGGCGCCGGGATCATGACGGTTCTTGCGACGGTCGATGTCCGCCGGCGGTTGAGCGATCCGGAACTTCCGGCTCGGGCCGCCGACCTGGGCTTTCGTGATCGCGACGTCGCAGAGCTGCTGGAGGTGGTCCAGGCTGTTCTGGACAGCGAGGACCACCTGGACACGGTGACCCGGCTGGCCGAAGGCGTGCTCAACACCATCGGTTACCTGGGCGCCCAGTTCGAGGAGCGCAGAACGGACCTGCCGCACTCCGATCCGCTGGGCATCGGTGTGCTGCCCATGCTGGCCCTGCTCGTGACCGCTCCCGAGGCGGCGGCATTCCACTCCGGCAGGGGGGTGGCCGAGGACGTCTCCACGGCGACGCTCGCCGATCTCGGGCAACAGGTGCACGTGCACCGGCTGACGTACGGCGAGTTCGGCCTGCACACCCACGGCTGGGTGACCCTCGTCTGGTCGGGCTATCTGTTCCGGGTGGGCCGGCTGCAGTTCAACCTCGCTCTCGAGCGCCCCGAGGGAGAGGACGAGTGGGTGCTGTCCACCCACATCCCGATGAGCGGACCGCTGACCCCGGCAAGCGTTGACGACTCGTTCGCGAGGGCGACGGCATTCTTCGCCACCCACTTCCCGGACTACCCGACACACTGGTTCCACTGCCGGAGCTGGCTCCTCGACCCCACCCTCTCCGAGCAGCTGCCCGAGTCCAATCTGGCCGCCTTCCAGCGGCGCTGGACCCTGTACGGGCCGGCCGAGCCGGGCATCGAGGACCTGCTGTTCTTCGCCTTCTTCCGGCGCGGGCAGGTCGATCCCGCCGCGCTGCCCACCGACACCGAGCTGCGACGGATGGCGGCCGACCGGCTCGTACGCGGCGCGGGCTGGCATGTCTACAACGGGAGGTTGCGGCCATGAGCGAGGCAGGCGAATCCGCTGTCCTGGCCACTGTGCTGCCGGGCTTTCTCGGGACGACCCTGCCCGGATGGCTGGAGGACCGGCTGCGGGCCGGGCTCGGCGGGGTCTGCTTGTTCTCGCCCAATATCGCCTCCCTCGCTCAGCTGCGTGAGCTGACCGGGGCGATCTACGCCGCCAATCCCCGGGCCGTCGTCGCGGTCGACGAGGAGGGTGGCGATGTCACCCGGCTCTTCGCCCGCGAAGGCGCCCCGTATCCCGGCAACGCCGTGCTCGGCCGGATCAACGACGTGGGCGTCACCCGTACCGTGGCCGAGGATGTCGGATGGCAGCTGCGCCGGGTCGGCTGCAACGTGACCTTCGCACCCACGGTCGACGTGAACTCCAATGCCGACAATCCCGTCATCGGCGTCCGCAGCTTCGGCGCGGATGCCACCTTGGTGGCGGCACACAGCGCGGCCTGGGTCACCGGCCTGCAGTCCACCGGCGTCGCGGCGAGTGCCAAACACTTTCCCGGCCACGGCGACACGGCGCTGGACTCCCATTTCGCACTGCCGGTTCTGGATCTAACCGCGGAACAGTTGCGGTCCCGCGAGCTCGTCCCGTTCGCCGCGGCCATCGAGGCGGGCACGCAGGTGATCATGACCTCGCACATCGTGCTGCCGCAGCTGGACGCCGACAACCCGGCGACCATGAGCCACCGCGTGCTGACCGGCCTGCTCCGCGACGAACTCGGTTTCGACGGGGTGATCGTCAGCGACGCCCTGGACATGGCCGGAGCCGCCAGCCCTGGTGGCATGCCGGAGGGGGCGGTCCGCTCGCTGCGGGCCGGCTGCGACCTGCTCTGCCTGGGCACCGCCAACACCGACGGCGACGTAGCGGCGATCCAGCAGGTCGTGGCAGCCGCTGTTGCGGACGGCCGCCTGGACGCGAGCCGGATCGACGATGCCTCCCGCCGCGTTCATGTGCTGACAGAGCACCTTGGGGAGTCCCGGCCGCCGGTCAGCGATCCCGAGCAGCTCGTTCAACC
>JBKPNA010000412.1:0-2521 GCA_046765695.1 Actinomycetota bacterium
GCCCGGTTTCGATCCGACCGAGTGGACACCCCGAGAATTGCGGCATTCATTCGTCTCGGTGCTGTCGGATGCGGGCGTGCCGCTCGAACAGATATCTCAGCTGGTCGGCCACAGCGGCACGACAGTGACGGAGCTCGTCTACCGGCATCAACTGAAGCCAATTCTGCAGACCGGTGCGACCGTGATGGATCGGCTCTTTGGCGCCGAGAGCGGCCGGCCGTAGTCGCTCATTTAGTCGCTCAGCGAGCAGCGGGCATCGCAAGCAGAGGAAGCAAGGTAGCCGTGACCAGGCCGAATGTGAGTGGAGCTTAGGGGATTCGAACCCCTGACCTCTTCCATGCCATGGAAGCGCGCTACCAACTGCGCCAAAGCCCCTCGTGGAACCCCGAGATACTAGCGCAGCCCCGGCAGCGCGCCGAAATCAAACATGTTCAGCCGAGGTCGGCAGACACCACAGCGTTGTACGCCTCGATCCGCCAATAGGCCCCCGACCGATGCCGGTCCAAGCTGATCCAGGCGCAGTTGGACAGGCCTCCCATCAACCGCCAGTGCTCGAACGGCAGGCCAACGAAACGACAAGACCCAACTCGCGCCGCTAGGCCATGGCTCACAGCGATCACCGTCGAGCCGTCCGGAGCGGCCTCCGCGATCTCGGCCAAGACCTCGGCCATCCGCTCGGCGACCTCACGCGGGCTCTCTCCGGTCGGCGACCGGCGTACGTCCTCCCCGCGCCAGAGCCGCTCGGCCAGGTCCGGGTTCTGGGCGCGGATCTCGGAGCCCAGCAGGCCTTCCCACGAACCGACGTGGATCTCTCGCAGCCGCTTGTCCGTCTGGATCGGCAGGTCGACCAGTTCGGCGAGCGGGGCCGCGGTCTGGTACGCCCGGGACAGGTCGCTGGAGTACAGCGCGACCGGGTCGAACGTCGCCAGGACCGGTGCTGCCTGGATGGCCTGATTGAGACCCACCGCATCCAAACCGATGTCGGACTGCCCCTGGAAGCGGCCAGTCGCGTTCCACTCCGTACGCCCGTGCCGCCACAGCACCAGCCGGCTCGCGGTCATCGGCGCTCATCCACCCCAAGGGCGATCTCGGGACAGTCGCGCCAGAGTCGCTCCAGGGCGTAGAACTGCCGCTCCTCGGTGTGCTGGATGTGCACCACCAGATCCAGGTAGTCCAGCAGCACCCAGCGCTGTTCCCGGTCACCCTCGCGCCGGACCGGCTTCGCGTCCCGCGCCCGGAGGGCTTCCTCGATCCCGTCGACGACGGCGCCGACCTGGCGCTCGTTGGCCGCAGTGACGACGAGGAAGACGTCGGTGATGGCCAGCTGATCCGACACGTCGTACGCGATGAGGTCCGTGCCCAGCTTGTCCACGGCGGCCACAGCGGCCGCACGAGTCAGGTCCAAGGCGTGTTGCGTCGCAGTCAAAGCTTCCTTCTCATACCAGGTGTTTCCGCCAGGTGTTTCCGATGCTTGCCAGCGGCAAAGCCTCCCCAGGTTAGCCGCCGTCAACCGTCGCTCAGCCGGTGATAGAGCCCCCGCTTCGCGATGTACTGCACGATTCCGTCGGGCACCAGATACCAGATGGGTTCTCGCTCCCCCACCC
Organism: Actinomycetota bacterium; assembly: GCA_046765695.1. Taxonomy (GTDB): domain Bacteria; phylum Actinomycetota; class Actinomycetes; order Propionibacteriales; family Propionibacteriaceae; genus Microlunatus. Next base: position 1,605 of record JBKPNA010000412.1, read on the forward strand.
GCTGCCGACAATCGGTGGAGGAGATGGCCAGCGCGGGAATCTCCATCAGCGTGACCCGATCCTGCGGCAACTGGGCGATGGCCGGTGACGCAAGCTCGACCCCCGGTCTGGTGCAGCCGACGAAGTGGGCCAGATGGAACAACTGCTCCGCATCGCGCCAGGTCAGGATCTGCGCAAGAGCGTCCGCACCGGTAATGAAGTAGAGGTCGACATCGTCGCCCCGTTCCGCCCGGATGTCGCGGAGCGTGTCGACCGTGTAGGTCATCCCGGGCCGGTCGATGTCCACCCGGCTGACGGTGAACCGCGGGTTCGACGCAGTCGCGATGACGGTCATCAGGTAGCGGTCCTCGGCGGCCGACACCTGGCGCTCGGCCTTCTGCCACGGCTGTCCGGTCGGCACGAACACGACCTCATCAAGATCGAAACGGCCTGCCACCTCGCTCGCCGCGACGAGGTGGCCGTGATGGATGGGGTCGAAGGTGCCGCCCATCACACCGATGCGCGCCGGACGCGAGGTCGTGTCGTTCATAGGGGCCTAGTGGCCGTGCCCTGCCGGCGCGGGCCCGGTTCCGGTCGGCCACCCCGTCTCGGGAGTGCGACCTGGGTCATGGTCCGGGAGGTGGGGCGGGTCGGGCGGCATACGATCAATCGGTGGAGGAGGACATCCGGCGGGTAGGGATCATGGGCGGCACGTTCGACCCGATCCATCACGGCCACCTCGTCGCGGCGAGCGAGGTGGCCGACCGGTTCGCGCTCGACGAGGTGGTGTTCGTGCCCACGGGCCACCCCTGGCAGAAGGCCGACGCCGACGTGAGCCCGGCCGAGGACCGCTACCTGATGACGGTGATCGCCACCGCCTCGAACCCGCGGTTCACGGTGAGCCGGGTCGACGTCGACCGCATCGGGCCCACCTACAC
>JBKPNA010000413.1:0-4471 GCA_046765695.1 Actinomycetota bacterium
CCGCTTCCCGCCGGAGCGGGGGATGAGAAAGCTGCCAGGGAGAACTCCTCCGATCCCAATGACCCAGGCGCCCAGCCCATCGTCGACCTGGGCGAGGCCCGGATCGAGACCGATCCCGCGTACCAGGACGACCAGCCGGACGGGACAGCCGACGCGGACGAGGACGCGCGGCAGGCCGGCGGGGAGCGGTAGCCGGTCCCGGCTTTCCTTTCAGCTCCGCCGCAGTCCGAGCACGGCCATCGCGATCGCCGACGCCTCCCCGGCGGCAGTCAGCGGAGCGATCGCCCGGTCAGGGTGCCGCCAGGCACTTCTTACCGACACCTCGGCGGGATAGCCCAAAGTCATGATGACGCCGAGGACGCCGAGGATCCGGGACGCCGCCCGGCGACGACGCCCCGAGGCAAGCAGGATGGTGCAGACGGCCTGGGTGATGAGCATGACTCCTGGTGCGGACAGGTTGGTGCCCATCAGCCACCGGTCCCGCCGAGCCGTCTCGGACGATCCGCGGAGCAAGCCGAGGTCGTAGCTGCTTCCGGTACGGATCGCATGGCGCAGGCCGAGCAGACCGAGGGCCAGCTGTGTCGTCGACACCAGCGCCAAGAACCGCCACCGGCGTTCGGCACTCACCCTCGTAGCGTCGCAGATCAGCCGTCGTACACGGTGACGTGGACGTGGTCCTTGTGGTTGGCCGTCGGGTTGCCACGGCTGGCCATGAAGCGCCAGCCCTCGCGGTCCCGCTCGATGTTCCAGATGTGCTGGTCCCAGATCACGTACTTGATGTGCAGCGACCGGGCGTTCGTCCGGGCCCACCCGGCCACCTTGAAGCCGAGAGCGCGTCCAGTCTTGGTCTTGTGCTGGGGGATCATGATGTCCAGCGCGCGACCGGCCGGGTGATCCGGGGTCGTGTCCACGCGTACCCCGTAGTACGTGGTGATCTGCGGGAACTTGGCCCGTACGGCGCGATGCAGCCGAATGGCGTTGGGCTGCAGGCCCTTCTCCACCGCGTACGTCCCGGGTGACGTCGCCGCCGGCCTGGTCTTGACCAGATACTTCGCGGTCACCCAACGCGCCGCGTTGTCGTAGACGATCTGCATCCGACCACTACGGACGATTCCCGTGATGCTCAGCCGGGTGCCGCGGCCCACCTGGGTGATCACGGCGTACTGGGAGGCGTACGTCGAACGCACCACCAGCGTCGCGGTGGCGTACCGGGTGCCGACGATCTTGGGCAGTCCCGGCCGCCGCGGAGACGTGACCTTGGGGTTGGCGAGGTACTTGGCGGTCACCCAGCGAACGGCGTGGGCATAGATGATCTGGGCGCGACCGTTCTGGGTGGCGCCGGTGACCGACAACCGGGCGCCCTTCTTCACCTCGGCGATCGTTCGGGCTGTTGCGCCGCTGCTGGTGCGGATGTCTAGGGCGGCGGTCGCCACTCGGGCGCCGATCACGGCCGGCAGCCCCGAGCGCGAGCCGGTCAGATACTGCATGCTGGCCCAGCCCTTGGTCCGGCTGACGAGCAGCTCGGCGAATCCGAGGGCCGTCTTGCCCGTGGTGGTTGCCCGGGTCCCTCGCCGCAGGACATGAATGACCGGGTACGTCAGTCCGGGTCCGGTACGCAGGTTGAGGTTCGTCGTGGTGATCTTGACGACGCCGGCGTCCACTCGGCTGGTCGCAGGCAGGTCGTTGCCGCGGGTCAGGTAGCGGCTGGCCACCCAGGCGGCGCTGCCGGCGTACTTGATCTTCGTCCAGCCGCGGACGTGGCCGACCGCGGTGGCGGTCTGGCCCCGGTAGAGCCCGCCGACGATCTGGCCGCTGGTCGTCGGCTTCGCCCTGACGTTGACGTTCGTCGTCGCGGTCACCTGGGTGGTTGCCGCGCTGGCGGCCGGGGCCCCGAGCAGGCCGACCAGCAAACCGACGGCCAGAGCGGCGCCAAGCAGGCGAGTAGTCAAGGCGGTGCGCACGACAACGTCCTCCAGAGAAGTCGGAGTAACAAGTGCAACGTCAATCACAAATGTCACAGATTGCTCACGACTCTAAAGGCGTCGCAACACTCAAGGCAAGGGAGTGAGCAGGGCTGAACTGAAAAACGCAAGCCGACACGCAGACGACAGCGAGGGAATTACGCCAATGTCACCAGCGCACGCGGTTACAGGTCCCTTCTGGTTCCGTTTCTCCGCACAAGGCCACGAGTGGGAGCGGATCGGGCCGTTTCTGGTTGCGTTTCTCCGCACAAGGCCGCGAGTGGGAGCGGACCGGGCGGTTTCCGGTTGCGTTTCTCCGCACAAGGCCACGGACGATCCCGAGCCTGTCGGGTGCTTGGCGTCTTGACCTGCCGCGAGCGCGAGGATCCGCCGCGGAGACCGCCTAGCCTGGCGATCGTGGCGCTGGAGATGACGGCCGCGGAGTTCGAGGCCCACGTGGCTGCAGCGCTGGACACCATTCCGGCCGAGCTGGCCACGCTGATCGACAACTGCGTCATCCTGGTCGAGGACGACCCGCCGGAGGACGTGCTGCCGGACACGTTGGGCTTGTATTCCGGGACACCGCTGACCGAACGCGGGCAGTCCTATACGGGCCTGCCGGACACGGTGCAGATCTTCCGCCACCCCATCCTGGCCATCTGCGACACCGAAGCCGACGTGGTCGAAGAGGTGCGGATCACTGTGGTGCACGAGATCGCGCACCACTTCGGCATCGACGACGACCGGCTGTGGGAACTGGGCTACGGCTGACCAGTTCTCCCGAAACCGGTCAGAGACGACAAGAAAACGGCCCGGTCTGGTGTCGTATGTGACCGGTTTCGTTACGGGGCGTGGGCCGATCAGGCGACCACGGCGAACAGCAGCGCGCCCAACGCGGTCAGCCCCACCACGACGCTGACCAGCAACTGCGGCCGGCCATCCCCGAGGGGCTGTCCTGCATGCAGCGCGTAGCTGTGAATGCGGAATCTGGAAAAGGCCATCCAACCCAGGACTGCTGTGGTCAGCAGGGCAACGATCCCGACGAGCACGGCGATCAGGGTCGAGATTCCGGCCAGTAGCCGGGCCACGAGCAGACCGCAGGTCAGCCCGGACAGCATCGTGCGCTGCCAGGCAAGGCCGGTCCGCTCGTTCTGCAGGCCGGAGTCCCACGGGTGTGCGGTCATGTCAGGATCACCACCGCCAGCGCGAACAGTGCAACTCCGGCCACGATGCCGGTCAGCACGAGCAGCATGGGTGTCGACGGCAATGGGTCACCGAGGCGCATCGCCCGCTCGTTGACCATCCAACGGCGGAACGCCAGAACCCCGCAGACCAGCCCACAGAGGATCAGCACAATGGCTGCGATGCGAGTTTCCAGGCCCAGCGGCCCGGCCAGCCTCGTCACCGCGGCGATAGCCACCCCGGCGGCCAGGAAACCCAGGGAGGTCCGGATCCACGCAAGAAAGGTGCGCTCGTTCGCGAAGGTAAAGCGGGGGTCGGGCTCGGTGCCCACCGCGTAGACCTGTCGCGGCCAGCGACGGTCCGGATCCGGCGTACGCGGTTCGCTCACGGGGGCGATGGTAATGCCCACTAGATGCTCTCCCGCCAGGCAGCGGCGAGCTCGGCGATCGAGCCCCAACGGTCCTCCCGGACCGGCTGGAGCGCCCGCGCCGCGATCTGGTACTGCTCGTCGGAGCCGATCCAGGCATCACGACGCTTGGTGCGATCGTCTCCGAGAAAGCTGTGTGCCACCGCGCCGAGGGCGAACACGTTGGTCACCTGGTCGATGACCGCGCCCAGCTCGTACTCCTCGGGCGACATGAATCGGCTGGAACCCCACATCCGGCCCATCCGGTTGGTCACTGGGGCCCGCTCGTAGAAGTCCAGGTCACACAGCGTGACGCGGCCCGTGGATGGCTCCACCAGAATCGAGCCGTCGTAGAAGTCGACGGCCACCCAGCCCACGGCGGCTGCATGGACGTGGAAGTCGTAGATCTGTTGGACAGCGTCGACTCGTTGGGGGAGCGACAAGGTCGCAAGAAGGTGTGACTGTTCGTACTGACGTCCCAAGGGCACCGCATCGATCCAGTCGAACACCATCGCGTGGCCCAACCCCACGTCGGCGGCCTCATGCAGGCGGGTCAGCGTCGGGTGCGCCAGCGACCGATACACCTCGACCGACCGCCGTCCCTGAGCGACAGCGGCGGGCACCGCCCCCTCGTATCGGACCGTCGGTGCGCCGGCGTACTTGACGAACACCTTGAGTTCAGGTCCCTCGATGCCAAAGCAGAGGTTGCCCGAGTCCTGCTGGTCGAAGACGCGGAACACCCGTCCCCAGCGCGACAGGAAGGTTAGGTCATGGGGCTCTCGCAGGCAGACCGAGAGTCCGTCCAGATCCTGAACGATCACGGGGAACGGGTGAGCGAGACCGGCGGCTTGGCGCGCATACCGCGCAGCCGATCGAGCGTCGCCTCCTGGCCCAGCACCACCGAGACGAGTACGACGAGTGC
>JBKPNA010000414.1:0-4508 GCA_046765695.1 Actinomycetota bacterium
GAGGACGCCCTGCCTGTCGACCCGGCGTCCGAGACTCCGCCCGGATTCGACGAATCCCAGCGGGGAGCAGCCAACGGCTTCATCGCCGATCCGGACGTGCTCGACACGTGGGCGACGTCGTCGCTCACACCGCAGATCGTCACCGGCTGGGAACGCGACCACGACCTGTTCGAGCGCACCTATCCGATGGACCTGCGCCCCCAGGGCCACGACATCATCCGCACCTGGCTGTTCAGCTCGGTCGTACGAGCTCACCTGGAGTTCAGTGCTGTCCCCTGGAGCCACGCCGCGCTGTCGGGCTTCGTCGTCGACCCGGACCGCAAGAAGATGAGCAAGTCCAAGGGCAACGTCGTCGTCCCGGACGAGATCATCGACAAGTACGGCGCCGATGCCGTGCGCTGGCGCGCCGCGCTGGCCCGGCCGGGAGCGGATTCGCCCTTCGACGAGACCCAGATGAAGGTCGGCCGACGACTGTCGATGAAGGTGCTCAACGCATCGAAGTTCGTCCTGGCGACGCCCGAGCAGTACGGGCTGGGCGCCGACACATCGCTTCTCGATCCGGCTTTGGTCACCGACCCGCTCGATCGCGCACTCCTCACCCGTCTCCGCGACGTGATCGCGGAAGCCACCGGGCATTTCGACGACTACGACTATTCCGCCGCTCTCGAGGTCACCGAGAAGTTCTTCTGGGGCTTCTGCGACGACTACCTGGAACTGGTCAAGGAGCGGGCCTACGGCGGCCAGGGCTCTGGCAGCGCGTCGGCCCGGGCAACCCTCGGCCTGACCTTGGATGTGGTGCTGCGGCTGCTCGCACCGATCTTGCCGTACGTGACCGAGGAGGTCTGGTCCTGGTGGAAGGAGGGGTCCATTCACCGGGCGAGCTGGCCTAGCGCCAGCGAGGTGGCAGGCGCTGGGGATTCCGCCCTGATGTCGACCGTTTCGGCGGTGCTGGTGGACATCCGCGGCGCCAAGTCCCAGGCCAAGGTGTCGATGCGGACCGAGATCACCGAGGCCCACTTCCGTGGTCCGGCCGCCTCACTCGATCACCTGCGGTCGGCCGAGTCCGATCTCCGGGCAGTCGGCCACATCATGGGGACGGTGGCCTGGACTGAGACCGACGGCCCGCTCTCGGTCGAGGTCAGCCTCACGCCGACGTCCTAAGTTTGAACAGAAGAAATCAGGCGGACTTGTCGCGGCGCTCGCGCTTGGCGAGCTTCTCCCGCGGCACCAGGGTAGGCAGTACCGAGTCCTTGACCACCTCGGCGGTGATGATCACCTGGGCGACGTCGTCGCGGCTTGGCACGTCGTACATGACGTTGAGCAGCACTTCTTCGAGGATCGCCCGCAGCCCGCGGGCGCCGGTGCCGCGGAGCAGCGCCAGATCGGCGATCGCCTCGACGGCGTCCGGAGTGAACTCCAGGTCGACCCCGTCCAGCTCGAAGAGCTTCCGGAACTGCTTCACCAGTGCGTTCCGCGGCTCGATCAGGATCCGGATCAGCGCGTCTCGGTCCAGCGGCATCACCGAGGAGATCATGGGCAGCCGGCCGATGAACTCCGGAATCAGCCCGAACTTGACCAGGTCCTCCGGGCGTACGTCGGCGAAGGGATCGTCCGACTCCGGCCGCCGCGTCGCGATGTCGTTGTTGAAGCCGAGTGGGCGCTTTCCGACGCGCTGAGCGATGATGTGGTCCAGCCCCGCGAACGCACCGCCGACGATGAACAGCACGTTGGTGGTGTCGATCTGGATGAAATCCTGGTGCGGATGCTTACGCCCACCCTGCGGCGGCACAGAGGCGCTCGTCCCCTCCAAGATCTTCAGCAGCGCCTGCTGGACTCCCTCCCCTGAGACGTCCCGGGTGATCGAAGGGTTCTCGCTCTTCCGGGCGATCTTGTCGACCTCGTCGATGTAGATAATGCCGGTCTCGGCCTTCTTGACATCGAAGTCTGCTGCCTGAATCAGCTTGAGCAGGATGTTCTCGACGTCCTCGCCGACGTACCCCGCCTCGGTCAGCGCTGTCGCATCGGCAATCGCGAACGGCACGTTGAGCATCTTGGCCAACGTCTGCGCCAGATAGGTCTTGCCGCAGCCAGTCGGCCCAATCAGCAAGATGTTGGACTTGCCCAGCTCGACGCCGTCGTCCTCCGCCCGGCGCGCCGGATTGGCGGCCTGGGCCTGGACTCGCTTGTAGTGGTTGTAGACCGCGACGGCCAGCGCCTTTTTCGCATTCATCTGTCCGATGACGTAGCCATCGAGAAACTGGCGGATCTGGTGTGGCTTGGGCAGCTCCTCCAGCAGCCCGACCTCACCGCCTTCGGAGAACTCCTCCTCGATGATCTCGTTGCACAGGTCGATGCACTCGTCGCAGATGTAGACGCCAGGACCAGCAATCAGCTTCTTGACCTGCTTTTGGCTTTTGCCGCAGAACGAGCACTTCAGCAGGTCGCCGCTCTCACCGATGCGCGCCACACTGCCTCCTTACGTCTCGCCCACCCGAGTTGCCCGAGGCCAACCCTAACGCTGACGTCCGCCGATGTGGAGGACATTCATTGGCGGGTCAGGCCGGCGGCTACTCAGACCGGGACCGCCTTGAGCGAGGTCAAGACCTCGTCGATGATGCCGTACTCCAGGGCCTGCTCGGCGGTCAGGTACTTGTCCCGCTCGATGTCCCGGCTGATCTCGTCGGTGCTCTTACCTGTGTCGGTCGCCAACATCTCCTCCATCAGCGAGCGGATCCGCAAGATCTCCCTGGCCTGGATCTCGATGTCGGAAGATTGGCCGTAGCCGCCTTCAGTGGCGGGCTGGTGAATCAGGATCCGGCTGTTCGGCAGTGCAAGCCGTTTGCCCTTGGTTCCGGCGGCCAGGATCACCGCCGCCGCCGATGCGGCCTGACCGAGGCACACCGTGCGAACATCGGGTTTGATGTAGCGCATCGTGTCGTAGATCGCGGTCAGTGCGGTGAACGAGCCGCCCGGTGAGTTGATGTAGATCTCGATGTCGCGCTCGGCGTCCATCTGCTGCAGACACAGCAGCTGGGCCATCACCGCGTTGGCGATCTCGTCGGAGATCGGCGTGCCAAGAAAGATGATCCGGTCCTCGAACAGCTTGGTGTACGGGTCGATCCGGCGCATCCCGTATGAGGTGCGCTCCTCCCACTGCGGGATGTAGTAATCCATAGTCGGGGAGAACGGCTGGCCCTTGGCAAAGGGCGCTGCAAATGTCTGGGTCATAGCGTGCGTCCTCTACTGGTTGGGCGCCTGCGAGGGAATCTGCGCGGCGTAGGCGTACACGTGGTCGATCAGGCCGTACTTCTGCGCGTCCTCGGCGGTGAACCACCGGTCGCGATCGGAGTCCGCCTCGATCTGTTCGAGGGTCTGCCCGGTGTGCTCGGCAATCAGCCTCTGCATCACTGTCTTGATGTGCAGGGACTGCTCCGCCTGGATCCGGATATCGCTGGCCGTCCCGCCGAGACCACCGGATGGCTGGTGCATCATGATCCGGCTGTGCGGCAGCGCGTACCTCTTGCCCTTGGTGCCGGCGCACAGCAGGAATTGACCCATCGAGGCCGCAAGTCCCATGGCTACCGTCGCCACGTCGTTGGAGATCCAGTTCATGGTGTCGTAGATCGCCATTCCGGAGTCGACCGAGCCGCCGGGAGAGTTGATGTAGAGGTAGATGTCCTTGTGCGGATCCTCGGCGTTGAGCAGCAACATCTGCGCGCAGATGGCGTTGGCGTTCTCGTCCTTGACCTCGGTGCCCAAGAAGATGATGCGGTTCTGCAGCAGGGCCTGGTAGACGTTGTCGTCCAGCCCGAGGCTGTTCCGGCCGTTGACCGCAAGGGGCGGGAGTGGTCCTAGCTGTCGGTTCACGAGCACGAACCTACCCCCGGAGACTGACGAGGTCGGCGCGCTGGGCAGCGTGTTCGCTGTGGGCGCAGCAGGCCCAAAAAGAGGAAGGGCCAGACCTTGAAGGCTCCCCCACCTCCGGTCTGACCCTTCTCCCCATCCCCTGGCTCACTTCCCCGAGAGTCGCTCCCCCGAGCTGCTCCCCCGAGCTTGCGAGCCGTGGCGAGTACGCGAGGATCCTCCCCCTGACTTGAATCCTGCCGCGTCCTCCGCCTGGTTCGGTTGCCCTTACCTCCGGTTCTCCCCCTGATTTGGACCGGACCCATCAAGCCTCCGAAGCCTGCTGCCGATTCACTCGATCTGTTGATCTTGCGCTCCGACATGAATGATTCTGTCGCATACAAGTTCAATTGGCTTCGAAATCCGCTGTAACTTCACTTAAGATCGCCCGAATCCGAAGTTGGTAATTCAACCCTGGCTCAAGGCCGACTTGAGCAGCAGTTGAGCCCGTACAGAGGTCCTACCTAGTTTTTTGGCCGCTGCTGGGATTTCGGCTTGTAACGCACCGCTCGGCTGTCCGCTTTCGGACAGCCAGGGGACTAAACGTGCTCGTGTCCGAAAGAGGACAGTTGCGCTCTGAGCAGTAGGTGCGTCAGGTCTGCGAC
>JBKPNA010000415.1:0-4065 GCA_046765695.1 Actinomycetota bacterium
CTGTGATGGTGGTGGTACAGCTGGGAGTCCAGGTGCTGCCACGCCCGCTGCAGCTCGGCGGCCCGCTGGCTGGATCCGACCGGAAACTCCGCCAGGGCTTCGCTGAATCGCTGCAGGTCACGGCGTACGGCGGCGTGGATCACGGTGTTCATCGAGAGGTGCTCGGCCATGGCCGGATGATAGTGCCCTGAAGCCGAAGTCTCTTGACGTCGACTCCGGGGCACTAGCCCGTGATGAGCTGCATCGCCTCGGCGCGGGTGGCGGCGTTGCGAAGCTGGCCGCGGACCGCGCTGGTGATGGTCTTGGAACCCGGCTTGCGCACCCCCCGCATGGTCATGCACAGGTGCTCGCACTCGATCACCACGATCACCCCGCGAGGCTCCAGGATCCGGCTCAAGGCGTCGGCCACCTGAGTCGTCAGCCGCTCCTGCACCTGCGGCCGCTTGGAGTAGATGTCGACCAGCCGGGCGAGCTTGGAAAGACCGGTGATCTTGCCGTTTCGGTTGGGGATGTAGCCGACATGGGCCACTCCGGTGAACGGCACCAGATGGTGCTCGCAGGTGCTCCACACCTCGATGTCCTTGACCACCACGAGTTCGTCGTGCCCGAGGTCGAAGACGGTGGCGAGCACGTCCTCCGGCTGCTGGCGTAGACCGCCGAACATCTCCGCGTACGCCCGCGCGACTCGCTCAGGGGTCTTGCGCAGCCCGTCACGGTCCGGGTTCTCGCCGATGCCGATCAGGATCTCGCGGACCGCCGCCACCACCCGGTCATGGTCGAACTCCCCGATCGGGCCGGGCGCGCGGAGCGGGTCGATCTCGGGTTGGCCGTTCTCCCCGAGGGCAGCCAACTCGTCGGCCAGCTCGTCCAGGTCGGTCACCGGAAATCCGGCCCCCGCGGCGGCAGCGGGTCGGAGCTGCCCGGTCCCGGCAGTTGAGGAGGCCGGGGCTGCTGACCAGGTGGCAGCTGAGCGCCACCGGCCGGTACGCCGTCACCGTGTGGGATCTGGCCGTTGGGAGTGTGGCCGTTCTGGCCGTTCACCGACGGTGGGGGCGGGGTGACCGGCGGGATGGCGGAGGGAACCCGGTCTTCCGAGCCGGTCCAGGCAGGCCGCTTGGGCCACAGCTTCAGCGGCTGGAAGACTGCTGCGACTTCCTCCCGGTCCAGGGTCTCCTTCTCGAACAGCGCCCGCACCAGGTCATCCAGCACCTGACGGTTCTCGGTCAGGATGTCGAACGCCTCCTGGTGAGCGTTGCTGATCAGCTTGGAAACCTCCTCGTCCACGATCGCGGCAATGTCCTCGGAGTAGTCGCGCTGGTGGCCGAAGTCGCGGCCGAGGAACGGCTCAGCGTCTCCGGAGCCCAGCTTGATCGCGCCCAGCCGCTCGGTCATCCCGTACTGGGTGACCATGGCGCGGGCCAGGTTGGTGGCTTTCTCGATGTCGTTGCTGGCGCCGGTGGTCGGGTCGTGGAAGACCAGTTCCTCGGCCGCCCGGCCGCCCATCATGTAGGCGAGCTGGTCCAGCAGCTCGGCCCGGGTGTTGGCGTACTTGTCCTGCTCGGGCAGCACCATCGTGTAGCCGAGTGCTCGGCCGCGAGGCAGGATCGTCACCTTCTGCACCGGATCGGTGCCGGGCAGCGCCGCGGCGACGAGGGCATGGCCGCCTTCGTGGTAAGCGGTGACCAGCTTCTCCTTCTCGTTCATCAGCCGGCTGCGCTTCTGCGGCCCGGCGACGACCCGGTCGATCGCCTCGTCCAGGTGTTCGTTGGTGATCTGTCGTGCGTTCTGCCTCGCGGTCAGCAGCGCTGCCTCGTTCAACACGTTGGCCAGGTCGGCGCCGGTGAAGCCGGGGGTACGCCGAGCGACCCCCTCCAGGTCGACGTCCGGAGCCACCGGCTTGCCCTCGGCGTGCACCTTGAGGATCTGGTAGCGGCCCCTCAGGTCCGGGGTGTCGACGGCGATCTGCCGGTCGAAGCGCCCCGGCCGCAGCAGCGCCGGGTCGAGCACGTCGGGCCGGTTGGTCGCCGCGATCAAGATCACGCCGCCGCGGACGTCGAAACCGTCCATCTCGACCAGCAACTGGTTCAGCGTCTGCTCGCGCTCGTCGTGGCCGCCGCCCATGCCAGCGCCGCGGTGCCGGCCGACGGCGTCGATCTCGTCGATGAAGACGATCGACGGGGCGTTCTCCTTGGCCTGCTCGAACAGGTCGCGAACCCGGGACGCCCCGACGCCGACGAACATCTCCACGAAGTCAGAGCCGGAGATGGAGAAGAACGGCACGCCAGCCTCACCGGCCACGGCCCGGGCCAGCAACGTCTTGCCGGTGCCGGGCTGGCCGTAAAGCAGCACACCCTTGGGGATCTTGGCCCCCACCGCCTGGAACTTCGCCGGCTCGGCCAGGAACTCCTTGATCTCCTCCAGCTCCTCGATGGCCTCGTCACAGCCCGCGACGTCCTTGAAGGTCGTCTTGGGCGTGTCCTTGTTGGCGATCTTGGCCTTGGACTTGCCGAACTGCATCACACGGCTGCCGCCGCCCTGCACGGAGTTGAGCAGGAAGAAGAACAGCACGCCGATGATGATGAACGGAATCAGGGTGCCGAGCAGCTGACTGAGGAACCCTGGCGTGGGGTTGCGGCCCTCCCAGCGGTCCAACGTCTTGTCAGCCACCCGCTGATTCAGCCGCGGGATGAGCTCGTCGCTCTGGTTGCCGACCCAGACCGCCTTGTACTTGGTATGCGCCTGATCCTTCAGCGTGACCCGGATCTCCTGGTCACGGTCGATCAGCACGACCTCTTCCAACGGTTCGTTGCCGTTGATCACGGCCACGACCTGGGATGTGGGCACCTCCTGGTAGCCGCCGCTGACCCGTTGCGTGAAGTCGATCAGCAGCCCGATCGCGATGAGGGCAATCAGGATCCACGCAATGGGTGAGCGAAGGATTCGCTTGAAGTTCATGACCTGCCTAGGAGGGTGACGGTCCCGTCAGCGCCAAGGCTAGCGTTCAGCGCCAACCTCGGCCCGGTTTGGGCTCTCCGCCCGCATCGCGAATGTCTGATTTGGCACCGATGAGGCTCACGAATACACGTGTGGGCTCAGCGTGCCCACCGAGGTCAGGTTGCGGTAGTGGCCGTTGTAGTCCAGGCCGTAACCCACCACGAACTCGTTGGGGATGTCGAATCCCACGTACGCGACGTCGACTGCGACCCGCTGGGCCTCTGGCTTGCGGAACGCGGCCATCACCTTGAGGCTGGCCGGCCCGCGGGACATCAGGTTGCTGACCAGGTAGCTCAGCGTCAGCCCGGTGTCGATGATGTCCTCGACCACCAGCACATCCATGCCACTGATGTCGGTGCTCAGGTCCTTGAGAATGCGGACCACGCCAGAGGACTTGGTCCCCGAGCCGTAGGACGAGATTGCCATCCAGTCCATCCGGCAGTGGATCGTCAGCGCCCGCGACAGGTCGGCCATGACCATCACCGCGCCGTTCAGTACGCCTACCAGCAGCAGGTCCTTGCCGTCGTAGTCCCGCTCGATGTCGGCGGCCAGCTCCACCATCCGGGCTTGGAGCTCTTCGCGGGTGAAGAGCACCCGGGTAAGGTCGTCGCCGATCTGGCTCGCGTCCACGGCGAACAGCCTCCCATAAGCCGGGGACGAGCGGAGGCGGTGTCCCCGGCATCTCGCGGAGCGTGGATGGGCCTGGCGGGAGCCCGAGCCTGCGAGGGCGGATGGTTGCGACACGAGATGCCGGGGACACCGGCTCAGCGAGAGGGGGCTAAGCGGAGGCGCCGGTGTAGTGGCGGAGGGCGAACCGCCAGAAGACCCGTGCGACGGTGAAGAAACCGATGGCTACGGTCACGGCCAGCACAGCCGAGGCGGCCTGAAGCGCGCCGGTCAGGGCCTGGGCGGGCACCGTGACGGCGAAGGCCACCGGCACGGCGAAGGTCAGGAAGGCTCGCAGCCAGCCGGGAAAGATGGTCACCGGCCAGCGGCCCGCATTGCCGAACAGTGCCTGGAAGATCACCAGGACGTTATCCAGCTTGACGAACCAGAACGCGCAGGTAGCCA
>JBKPNA010000416.1:0-11677 GCA_046765695.1 Actinomycetota bacterium
GCGGCGCTCCTCGATCAGCTCCGCCTCCTCGTCGTCCGGCGGGCGCACGCTCGCGGTGCCGTCGCGATAGTCGGCGACAGTCCGGCGCAGCAGGTTGACCAGCCGGGCGGCCACGCCGCCCTCGGTGAGTATCGGGACGTCGACCGCCTGGGCATCGCCGAAGATCCGCCGACAGCGTGCCACCGTCTCGTCGAAGCTGCCACGGGCCTGCTCCAGTTTGGTCACCGCGACGGCGCGGGGCTTCCCGATCACCTCGCACTCACGCCAGAGCAGCCGGGTCGCCTCGTCGATCTCCCCACTGGCAGCGACGACGAACAGCACGGCATCGGCCGCGCGCAGCCCGGCGCGTACCTCGCCGACGAAGTCCGGATGGCCCGGCGTGTCGAGCAGGTTGACCCAGACACCGCCGGTCGCGACCGAGGCGGCCTTCAGCGACGACGACGCGGCCGGGTCGCCGCGCAGGTGCCGGCCTGGGACACGCGCCGAGACGAGCCGTTCGAACAGCGAGCTCTTGCCTGCTGCGGCTGGTCCGACCAGAACGACGTTACGGATCTGCTCCGGGGTGGTCGGACCGCCCAGCCCGGAGCCGTTAGCTTCATTGGCCATGCTCCACCTTCTACACCCTGTACGGCGAAGGCAAGACCGGGGCCCACGACCAACGCCGGTCCGATCTTGCCGGGCTTAGACCGAGACCACAACCGGCGTCTCGATCGGCTCGGCTGCCGCGTCCATCGAGTGGATCAGGCCGTAGATGTACGCGTCGCTCAGCGCCTCCCAGGACGCCTCGATGATGTTCTGGCCGACCCCGACGGTGGTCCAGGCCCGGTATCCGTCGGTGGTCTCGATCAGCACCCGGACGGTGGCGTCCGTGCCGTGGCCCTGGTCGAGGATCCGGACCCGGTAGTCGATCAGTTCGAACTTCTCCACCGCGGGATAGGCGCGAGACAGGGCCTGGCGGACCGCGTGGTCGAGGGCGTTGACCGGGCCGTTGCCCTCCCCCACGACCCGCTGGCTGGTGCCCTTGGCGGTCAGCCGGACCGTGCATTCCGTGTCGGTGTCGGTCATCCCGCTGACGCTGGTGGTCGACTGGGTGAAGACGCGCCAGGACTGCACCGTGAAGAACTCGGGCAGCTGGTCGAGCTCACGACGCAGCAGCAGCTCGAAGCTTGCATCCGCCGCCTCGTAGGTGTAGCCCGCTGCTTCCGCGTCCTTCACCCGGTCGGTGATCCGAGCCGCGAGATCGCGGTCGGACAGGTCGAACCCCAACTGCTCGCCCTTGATCTGGACATTGGCGCGTCCGGCCATGTCCGAGACCAGCATGCGCATGTCGTTCCCGACGACCATCGGGTCGACATGCTGGTAGAGGTTGGGATCCACCTTGATCGCGCTGGCGTGCAGCCCCGCCTTGTGGGCGAAGGATGACAGGCCAACATAAGGCTGACGAGCGCTGGATGGCACGTTCGTCACCTCTGCGATCGCATGCGCCAGGCGGGTCGCCTCGCGCAGCGAGCCGGCCGGAAGCAGCGGCCAGCCGTACTTGAGTTCCAGATTCGCCACGATCGAGATCAGCTCGGCGTTGCCGGTGCGCTCGCCGTAGCCGTTGACGGTGCCCTGGACGTGCATGGCGCCGGCGTCCACCGCGGCGAGGGTGTTCGCCACGGCGCAGCCGGTGTCGTTGTGCGCGTGGATGCCGAGATTGACTCCGACCTCGGTGGCTGCGCCGACGATCTCGCCAACCCACGGCGGCAGCATGCCGCCGTTGGTGTCGCAGAGCACCACGACCTCCGCGCCCGCCTCAGCGGCGGTGCGGACGGCCTCCAGCGCGTACGCCGGGTTCTCCCGGTAGCCGTCGAAGAAGTGCTCGCAGTCCACGAAGACCCGCATGCCCTCCGAGCGGAGATGGGTCACCGTGTCCCGGATCATCGCCAGGTTCTCGTCCAGGGTCGTGCGCAGCGCCTGGGTGACGTGCCGGTCGTGGCTCTTGGCCACGATGCAGGCGTACGGCGCCCGGGAATCGCGGAGGGCGGCGGTCAACGGGTCGTCCGCGGCTTTCATCCCGACCCGCCGGGTGAAGCCGAACGCGACCAGGGAGGCGTGGCGCAGCTCAACGGCACCGGCGGCCATCGCCTGGAAGTACGCGGTGTCCCCAGGGTTCGCGCCCGGCCAGCCGCCCTCGATGAAGCCGACGCCCAGCTCGTCCAGCAGCCCGGTGATGGCGAGCTTGTCGTGCACCGACAGGTTGAGCCCCTCCTGCTGCGAGCCGTCGCGCAAGGTGGTGTCGAACACGTGGAACTCGGCCGGCTTGGGTTTGACCTGGGAGAACATCGCAATCCTTTTGTGAATTTGGTTTGGCGTCCTGGCATGAAAAAACCTCCGGTCCCAGGGACAGGAGGTCAGCGCGCCGAAGCATGCTTCAGCGCGCTAGTCAATAATCACCGCCAGAAACTGCATGGGGACAGTGTGGCCTAGATTTTTCGATTTGGCCAATTCGATCCCATCAGCTGGAGCAACCATCGCTCAGCGTGATCAGCGTCAGTCGTGCCGCCGTTTCGGGTCCGGGGCGTCATCGACCTCGTCGCGGGTCGGCTGCTGCTCGATGGCCAGCGACTTGGCCTGCTTCTTGCGGATCCTCTCGCGCTCCTCCTCGATCGCCGACTCCCGCCCGAAGACGAGCCGCGACAGGTACCCGCCGGTGCCGAGGATCACGAACACGGGCCACGGGAAGATCATCCCCCCGGTGCTGATCATGCTCCAGATCCAGATGGTGAGGCAGATCAACGACGGCACAAGCATGCCGGCAAGGGCCTGCCGGCGGCGCTCCCGGTAGCGGGCGAGGGCCAGCCGGTCGATCTCGGCCTGGCTCGCGTAGACCAGGGACTGCCGCGCTGCCGTATCCCGGGTGGGCATCAGGTCGGCCACGATCGGCAGCAGATCACCCAGCAGCCTCGCCTGGAGCACCTGGGTGAGCCGGGCGTCCATCTCCTCGCGGGTCAGCCGCCCGTCGGCGTACGCCTCGCTGATGGCATCCCGGACGATGTCCCGGTCGCGGTCGGCGGCTCGCAGACCCTGGTTCTCGCGCACCCTGGGGTCACGGCCGAACGAGGACCAGAACTGGCCCGCGTCCTGGCTGCCCGCGTCCATGCGGTGAAGTTTAGCCAGCGCGGAGATCAGTGCTGGCTGCTCCGGATCGGCGCCCGATGGGGCCGCCCGGCTCAGAGCACCCGGCGGAGCCAGCCGTGGGTGTCCTCGGCGCGGCCGTACTGGATGTCCAGCAGCGTCTTCCGCAGCGCGGCGGTGGTCTCCCCGATCTCGCCGGAGCCCACGGTGTAGGTTCCGTCGTCGTCCATCAGCACGCCGATCGGCGTGATCACGGCGGCGGTGCCGCAGGCGAACAGCTCGACCACCTGACCGGAGCCGACCCCGTCCACCAGCTCCGCAATGCCGACCCGCCGCTCGACCGGGGTCAGCCCAAACTCAGCCGCCAGCGTGAGTATGGACTCCCGGGTCACCCCCTCCAGGATCGACCCGTTCAGCTCCGGGGTGATCAACTCGTTGTCGCGGGTCACCAGGTACACGTTCATGCCGCCCAGTTCCTCCAACCAGGCGCGCTCGGCCGCGTCGGCGAACATCACCTGCTCGCACCCGTGCGTGGCCGCCTCCTGCTGGGCGACCAGGCTCGCGGCATAGTTGCCCGCGCACTTGGCCGCGCCGGTACCGCCGGGAGCGGCCCGGGCGTAGCGGGTGGTGATCCAGATCTTCACCGGGTGCACTCCTGAGGAGAAGTAGGCCCCGGCCGGGCTCGCGATGCAGCAGTAGGTAACCCGCTGGGCGGGGCGGACACCGAGAAAGGCCTCGGAGGCGAACATGAACGGCCGCAGGTACAGGCTCTGCTCCCCGGTGCTCGGCACCCAGGCCGCGTCGACCGCGATCAGCGCCTCGATGCTGCCGAGGAAGTCTTCCTTGGCCAGTTCGGGCAGCGCCAGGCGCGCGGCCGACCGGACCATCCGTTCGGCGTTCTGGTCTGCTCGGAACAGCCACACGCTGCCGTCGGCGTGCCGATACGCCTTGAGGCCCTCGAAGACCTGCTGGGCGTAGTGCAGCATCGCGGTGGCGGGGTCGAGTGCGAACGGCCCGTACGGCACGATCGCTGAGTCATGCCAGCCGTCGGCGGCGGTCCAGACCGCGACCGCCATGTGGTCGGTGAAGTGCAGCCCGAACCCGGGCGCGGCCAGGATCGCCTGTCGCTCGCTGTCGCTGCGCGGGTTGGGGTTGGCACGAACTTCGAACGGGAGGCTCACGATGGTGCTTTCACTAGGGACGACGGTTCTGTTGAGACCAGGCTACGGCGGCCGGGGCGGACGGATACGATGCGCCGGTGACCGAGGTGACCTCTCCTGCTCCGACTCATCCTGGCACCGACCGCCCGGCGTTCAACCTGGCCGTGATCGGCGGCGACGGGATCGGGCCGGAGGTGGTCGCGGAGGGGCTCAAGGTCCTGGACGCCGTGGCTGGTCCGCGAACGTTCCGCCTGACCTCCTACGACCTCGGCGCGGAGCGGTGGAAGCGGACGGGCGAGGTGCTGCCGGACTCCGTGCTTGCCGAGCTGGACGGCGCGGATGCCATCCTGTTCGGTGCGGTCGGCGCTGCGCCCGGGGACACCGAGGTGCCCAGCGGGCTGCTGGAGCGGGGCCTGCTGTTGAAGCTCCGCTTCGCCTTCGATCACTACGTCAACCTGCGGCCCAGCCGGCTGTTCCCCGGAGTGAGGACGCCGCTGGCCGCCTCGGTGGTCGAGGGCCGAGAGATCGACTTCGTGGTGGTGCGCGAGGGTACCGAGGGCCTGTACTGCGGCAACGGCGGCGTGGTACGCACCGGCACGCCGGCCGAGATCGCCACCGAGGTCAGCATCAACACCGCGTACGGCGTGCAGCGGGTGATCCGGGATGCGTTCGAGCGGGCCACCCGGCGACGCAACTCGCTCACCCTGGTGCACAAGCACAACGTGCTGGTGCACGCCGGCGGGCTGTGGAACCGGCAGTTCCGCGCGGTGGCGGCCGAGTATCCCGGAGTCAGCACCGACTACCTGCATGTCGACGCGGCGACGATCTTCCTGGCCACCGACCCTGCCAGGTTCGACGTGATCGTCACCGACAATCTGTTCGGTGACATCATCACCGACCTGGCGGCCGCGGTCACCGGTGGCATCGGGCTGGCGGCCAGCGGCAACATCAACCCCGGCCGGACCCACCCCTCCATGTTCGAGCCGGTGCACGGCTCGGCGCCCGACATCGCCGGCAAGGGTGTTGCCGACCCGACCGCGGCCATCCTGTCGGTCGGTCTGATGCTTGATCATCTTGGCCTTCCTGATGAGGCGGCACGGATCGAGAAGGCGGTGATCACCGATCTGGCCGGCCGCAACGAGGGCGAGCCACGGTCGACCGCGCAGATCGGCGATGCGATCGCCGCCAGCGTCTAGCACCCGAGGTGGTCCGGCGGTGCGGCCGGGCGATCAGCGGGCAGAGCCGGCTTCGGCGGTTTTGGAGCCCGCCTGGCGAAGGATTGCCGGTACGACCGAATGCTCCTTGCGGGCACGGCGCCGCGGTTGCGGCCCCGTGCTCGGCGGCCGGCGGTCGGAGGTGACCGTCCACACGTCCGGATACATGTCGTACATGGTCCGAAATACTAGGACGCCAGACTATTTGGTGGCCTAGGAATTTCGCCAGATTCCATATCGTGGACCGTTGGGCCCGCTATGCGGTTGTTGGCAGACTGTTGAGGTGAGCGCGCCCCCCGACCTGCCAGAGCTGGTGGTTCGGGCACTCCGGTTGTCGCTGGAGCGGGGCTACGTTCAGGCGTCGCGTACGGAGACCGGACGGCTGCTGGCGACGCTGGCCGCCACCCGCACCGGCACGATCGCGGAGTGCGGCACCGGTTGCGGAGTCGGCGCCGCCTGGCTGCGGAGCGGCGCCCCGAAGACCACCCGGGTGATCACTGCCGAAGTCGACCCGGCACTCGCCCATGGCGTGATGGATATGTTCGCCGGCGACGACATCGACGTCATGCACGCCGACTGGAGCAGCCTCACCGAGCACGGTCCGTTCTCGCTGATCTTCATGGATGCGGCGAGCGCGAAGAGCTGGCCGCGGGAGCAGATCGTGAATCTGCTCGATGCCGGCGGGATGATCGTGCTGGACGACTTCAGCCCCTGTCCTACCTGGCCCCCGTTGGAAGGCGGCCGGGTGGACACGCTACGGCTGGAGTGGCTCGCGGATGATCGGTTCACCAGCGTAGACGTCATGGTGGCAGAAGACACATCTGTGCTGATCGCAGTAAAGAATTAACGCGCGCCGCGTTTGGCGT
Organism: Actinomycetota bacterium; assembly: GCA_046765695.1. Lineage (GTDB taxonomy): Bacteria > Actinomycetota > Actinomycetes > Propionibacteriales > Propionibacteriaceae > Microlunatus. Next base: position 6,358 of record JBKPNA010000416.1, read on the forward strand.
TCGGCGCTATCGTCGGCATCCTTTGCGTGTGGCCAGACAGCGGCTGAGGCCCCTGCGGATCCTGGGCGGGATCGCCCTGATGGCCAGCTTCGTCTTGATCGTGTTTGCCATCCTGACGCACTACGCCGGAGCGTGGGGGGTGCCGTACTTCAGCTTCACCTCGGAGCGGGGCTCGAGGTGCACCAACAACTTCACCGGCTACGTCTGCTCCCCGCTGACCCTGGCCGAGGTCGAGTTCTACGCCGACCTCGACCTGCCCGACGACACCAGGGTCGTCAGTGGCACGTATCGGTCGACCCACGACTACCAACTCGAAGCAGTGCTCGAAGTTCCGGCCGCCTCGGCTGCCGCAGCCCTGAAGACCCTGGCGACGGCTTTCGGCCGCTGCGTGCCCAACCAGCCCTCGCTGCTCAATACCACCGGTCTGACCAAGATCTGTGTGATGTCGAACCAGGACACATTTACCGAGGCCGGTGAGCCGGCAAGCCGGGTGTACGTTGTCGGCACCGGACTCCGGAAGGACGGCAGCCGCCCGGCCGCGTTGTCGATCAAGTCGCGCTGACCCCGCACTCCGGGAAGTCGCGACAGAATCGTTCGAAACACCCCTTAGTCCGCTCGAACACCGGTTGCAGCGGGTGTTCGAGCGGATCAAAGGGTGTTCGGGTCCCGGGGAGGTCAGCGGGCGGCGGTGCCCTCAACGTAGTCGTCGTCGTGCGACTTGACCCAGGACATCAGGTCGCGCAACTGCTGGCCGACGGCCTCGATCGGGTGCTGCTCCGCCTCCTTGCGCAACCGGGTGAACTCCGGAGCCCCGGCGTCCTGGTCGTCGATGAACCGCTTCGCGAAGGCGCCGCTCTGCACGTCGGCCAGCACGGCCTTCATGTTCTCCTTGACGTGGTCGTCGATCACCCGGGGGCCGGATACGTAGTCGCCGTACTCGGCGGTGTCGGAGACGCTCCACCGCTGCTTGGCGATGCCGCCTTCGTACATCAGGTCCACGATCAGCTTGAGTTCGTGCAGGCACTCGAAATACGCCACCTCCGGCTGGTAACCGGCCTGGGTGAGGGTCTCGAACCCGGCCATGACCAGCGCGCTGGCGCCGCCGCAGAGCACGGCCTGCTCACCGAAGAGATCGGTTTCCGTCTCCTCGGTGAAGGTGGTCTTGATCCCACCGGCCCGGAGCCCGCCGATGGCCTTGGCGTACGACAGCGCCAGGTCCCAGGCTTTGCCGCTGGCGTCCTGCTCAACGGCGACCAGCACCGGTACGCCGCGGCCCTCGGCGTACTCGCGGCGGACCAGGTGGCCCGGACCCTTCGGCGCGACAAGCGCCACGTCCACTCCCTCCGGCGGCTTGATGTAGCCGAAGCGGATGTTGAACCCGTGCGCGAAGAACAGCGCGTCACCGGCCACCAGGTTCGGCTCGATGGCCTCGGCGTAGAGCGAACGCTGCGCCGGGTCGGGAACCAGAACCATGATCAGGTCGGCCTCCTCGCACGCCTCGTACGGGGTCAGCACCCGCAGGCCCTGGGCCTCAGCCTTGGCCCGGCTGCGGCTGCTCTCCGGGAGTCCGACCCGGACATCGACCCCGGAGTCACGGAGCGAGAGCGCATGGGCATGGCCCTGACTGCCGAAGCCGAGTACAGCGACATTGCGCCCCTGGATCAACGAGAGGTCGGCATCGGAGTCGTAGAACATCTGTGCGGGCACGGGCGGTTCTTCCTTGTCTGGTCGGAGGTCGGGAGTCAGGTTAGCGGGCGACGGCCTTGAGCCGCTCGCCACGCTGGGTGCGGTCGGTAAGGGAACGGTTGCCGCGGCCGAGGGCGACCAGTCCGGACTGCACCAGCTCGCGGATGCCGTACGGCTCGAACAGCTCGAGCAGCGCCGCCAGTTTGGCCGGGCTGCCGGTGGCCTCGACCGTGATCACTTCAGCGGTCAGGTCGACCGCCTTGGCGCCGAACAGGCCGATGATCTCGATCAGCTGGCCGCGGGTCTCCGCGGTGGCCTTGACCTTGACCAGCACCAGCTCGCGGCGGACCGCGTACGCGGGGTCCAGCTCGACGATCTTGAGTACCTCGACGAGCTTGTTGAGCTGCTTGGTGATCTGCTCCAGCACGACGTCGTCGACGTTGACCTGCAACGTGATGCGGGACATCTCCGGCGACTCGGTGGGCCCGACGGCGAGGGACTCGATGTTGTAGCCCCGGCGGGAGATCAGGCCGGCGACCCGGGCGAGCACACCCGGCTTGTTCTCGACCAGGACGCTCAGGGTGTGGGGACCGACGCTCACAGCTCCTCCTGATCCCAGATCGGTGCCATGTCGCGGGCCACCTTGATGTCGTCGTTGCTGGTGCCGGCAGCCACCATCGGCCAGACCATCGCATCCTTGTGCACCACGAACTCCACCACGACCGGCGCGTCGTTGATCGAGAGCGCCTTCTCGATCACCCCGTCGACGTCGTCGGGATCCTCGGCTCGCAGCCCGACGCAGCCCATTGCCTCGGCCAGCTTCGGGAAGTCCGGAATCCGGTTGGTCTTCAGGTCCGTGTTGGAGTAACGCCCCTGGTAGAACAGCGTCTGCCACTGCCGAACCATGCCGAGGCTCTGGTTGTTGATCACCGCGATCTTGACCGGGATGCCCTCCAGGGCGCACGTCACCAGCTCCTGGTTGGTCATCTGGAAGCAGCCGTCGCCGTCGATCCCCCAGACCACCTTGTCCGGCACTCCGACCTTCGCCCCCATCGCAGCCGGGACGCAGTAGCCCATGGTGCCCAGGCCTCCGGAGTTGAGCCAGCGGCCGGGGATCTCCCACGGCAGGAAGTGCGACGCCCACATCTGGTGCTGCCCGACCCCGGCCGCGTAGTAGGCGTCCGGTCCGGTGATCTCGCCGATTCGCTTGATCACGTGCTGTGGCGACAGCTCGCCGCTCGCCGGCAGGTCGTATCCAGTCGGGTAGCGCCGCTTCAGGTCGCTCAGATAACGGGCCCAGTCGCCGATCTTGGGTAGCCGGTCCGCTGGCTTGAGCTGGGCGGTCAGCTCCGCGATCACCTCCTTGGCATCTCCGACGATGGGCACGTCGGCGACCCGGTTCTTGGAGATCTCGGCGGGGTCGATGTCCGCGTGGATGACCTTGGCGAGCGGGGCGAAGGAGGACAGTTGACCGGTCACCCGGTCGTCAAACCGGGTGCCCAGCGCGATCAGCAGGTCGCTGCGCTGCAGCGCACCCACGGCGGCCACCGTGCCGTGCATGCCGGGCATGCCGAGGTTCTGCGGGTGGCTGTCGGGGAAGACCCCGCGCGCCATCAAGGTCGTGACGACCGGGATGCCGGTGAGGTCGGCCAACTCCTTGAGCTCCGACCAGGCCCGCGCCTTGAGCACCCCGCCGCCGACGTAGAGCACCGGTCGTCGCGACTCACTGATCAGCTTCACCGCCTCGCGGATCTGCTTGCCGTGCGGCTTGCTCACCGGACGGTAGCCGGGCAGGTCGATCTGGCGTGGCCAGTTGAACTGGGTCCGGGCCTGCAGCGCATCCTTCGCGACGTCGACCAGCACCGGCCCGGGCCGTCCGCTGCCCGCGATGTGGAAGGCGGCAGCGACGGCCGGAGCGATGTCAGCCGGCTTGGTGACCAGGAAGCTGTGCTTGGTGATCGGCATGGTGATGCCGCGGATGTCGGCCTCCTGGAACGCATCCGTGCCGATCGCTGCGCTGGCGACCTGTCCGGTGATGGCGACGATCGGCACCGAGTCCATGTAGGCGTCGGCGATCGGTGTCACGAGGTTGGTCGCCCCGGGCCCTGAGGTGGCCATGCAGACGCCGACCTTGCCGGTGACCATGGCGTACCCCTCGGCCGCATGGCCGGCACCCTGCTCGTGCCGAACGAGGATGTGGCGTACCTTCTCGGAGTCGAACAAGGGGTCGTACGCGGGAAGGATCGCCCCGCCTGGGATGCCGAAGACGACATCCGCGCCGGCCAGCTCCAGTGATCGGACCAGGGACTGTGCACCGGTCAGCTCAGTCCCAGGATCGGTGTCGGGCATGCGTGTCCACTCCTGTGGTTCGGCCCGGGTCCTCTCGGCAGACCCGGGCTGGATGTTACGCCTGTGCTCCGCAGCGGTCATTTCGCCAACAAAAAACCCCCGCTGCCAACGGCAGGCGAGGGAGCGCGTCGGGAGTCGTGGACTCAGCCGACACGCTGGCTTACGAGGAGAACGGTGTGAAGCACGCGGCTACCTTATCGGTCGCAACCAACTTTTCGATCACTGGGATGGGCCGTGTCCCGACATGCGGAAGGACGCTAGGACGCCCTATCTTTCCGGGCCCGGCTAGGCCGCGCACCGCGTAGGGTCGCCGGATGAGGCGTGCTGTTCTAGGGCTCGCACTCTCGATCTCACTGCTGGGCTGCAATACAGCGCCGGAGCCCCCGGTACCGAGTCCGCCGGTGGAGTCGCCGACGGTTGCGACCGCACCGGCCACGCCGCCGCCTCGGGCTACTCCGACTCCGAGGACCTCGCCGTCTCCCACTCCGACGCCGCGGCCGGTCCGCTTCGACCCCCGCCGGGTGCAGCGCGACATCGCACACCTGGCGGTCGAGATCGGGCCGCGGGACGCGACCTCGCGCAGCTACGCCCGTGCGGCCGACTGGGTGCAGCGCCGCTTCGAGACCCTGGGCTACGACGTGCAGCGGACCAGGTTTCCGGTGCCCGGCGGGAACTCGTGGGGCACCCCGGTCCGGCGCGGTACGTCTGTCAACGTGATCGCCGAGCGGCCGGGGTTCGACCCGGGAGCACGCCATATCGTGATCGGCGCACACCTTGACACCATCCCCGTGGCGCCCGGTGCGGAGGACAACGCCTCCGGGGTCGCGGTGCTGCTGGAACTGGCCCGTCTGGCGGCCGCCCAGCCGCCATCGGTGCCGGTCCGGTTCATCGCGTTCGGGGCCGAGGAGCCCCGCGGTCCCGGTGATGCGCTGCATCACTTCGGCTCCCGCCGGCTGGTGGCCGAACTGTCCAACACCGAGCGCGGGGCGATCTCGGCCATGGTGGCGTTGGATCGGGTCGGCGTACGCGCAGGCTACGTCCCGGTCTGTCGCGGCGGCGAGGACGGCACCCGGCTGCGCGCGTCGATCCGGGCGGTGGGACGCGATCTCGGGATCTCCACGCGGGCGTGCGAGAACCGGAGCAGCGACCACTGGTCGTACGAGAGGGTCGGCATTCCGGCCGTCCGGGTCGGCGGCGTACCGTACGCGGCCTATCACTCGCGCGATGACGTGCCGTCGGTGGTCAGTCGAGGTCAGTTGGACCGGGTCGGCCGGCTGATCTGGGC
>JBKPNA010000417.1:0-3538 GCA_046765695.1 Actinomycetota bacterium
GACACCGAGGCGGCATAGACCGCGGCGGCGACCGAGGCCCTGGTCGTGGCGGCCAGCAGGACCAGCAGGACGCCACTGCCCAGGGAGACGAAGAAGGCGTACTGGTGGAACACCCCACGCAGCCGCGGCTTCACCGGCTGCTCAGCGACGGGACGATCGATGGGCACGGGGCGACTCCGGGATCGGGAGGCAAGCGTACCTGCCACCGCTGGCAAGCACCGCGGGCAGGCCAGCGCCCGCCCGACCTCGGCCGGGCGGGCGCTGGTGCTGGCTACTGGCGCTCCAGCAGCCGCACGTTGGCGGCTTGGGCGCCCTTCGGGCCCTGCGCGATGTCGAACTCGACGGTCTGCCCCTCGTCAAGCGAGCGGTAGCCGGTCGACTGGATCGCGCTGAAATGCACGAAGACGTCTTCGCCGGACTCGGGGGCGATGAAGCCGTAGCCCTTGTCGGCGTTGAACCACTTCACGGTTCCAACAGTCATGTACTTGTCCCTCCCTCCATCGTCTCGGAGGTATCGATCACACCGGGGCCGTGGTGGCCCGGCGGCAAGGGACAAGCTCGACCTGCGGGTTGCGAAGCAAAACGTGAACCTCTGCCGGGCCACCCTAGCGGTTGCGGCGCCTGTCCGCCACCACCCGGCCCATCCGAGCACGCCCAACCGGCACGCCGGACCCCTCAGCCGCGATCGGAGAGCTCGCCCACCGACCGGTAGCGTCCATGCAGGTAGGCCAGCGGATCCGCCAGGTCGGGCAACTCCAGCTGCTCGATCACGCCCTCGACCAGCTCGGCGTACCCAACCGGCGTCGATCCGGCCAGGCGGCAGGCCGCGCGCGGGCGGCTCCCACCCAGCACCGGGCCCCAGGGCGACTCGGCCACCTCCAGACGATCGAACGGGCCCCGGATGGGCGGGCGGACCTCGCTGAACCGCTCGGCCAGAGCGCGGTCACCGGCGGCCAGGACGTGGACGACGAAGGCGCGGGTCTCCTGCGCCGCTTCCCAGAACGCCGAGGTCGGGTCGATCAGGCCGAGCAGGCGTGCCGGTCGGCCCTCGGCGACCAGCACCGAGGAGACGGTAAGGCCGGCCCCGCCCGGCGGGTGCCCGGCGGTCCAGACGGTGACCGGTGCCACCAGCCGCCCCCGCAACCGGCGGGCCGGGTCACGACGCTCCGGTGGGACAGCAAAGGGCGGCTGGCCCCCGACGCGGATCGGTTCCTGTCCCGTGCCCATGCCAACAGTGTGCCCCGCTCCAGGCCGTGGGCCGTAACGGCCGTGCCCCGATCGTCAGCTGCCGGTGTGCGGTGGCGCGGCGGGTAGCTGCACCGTGACGCGGAGCCCGCCGGCGGGGCGGGGGGTGAGGGTGAGGGTTCCGTCGTGTGCCTGGGTGATGCGCTTGACGATGGCCAGGCCGAGGCCGGCGCCTGCGTGGTCGGTGCGTGTGCGTTCGGTGCCGCGCTGAAACGGCTCGACCAGCGTCGAAGCCAGTTGTGGGGTGAGCGTCTCGCCGGTGTTCTCGACGGTGAGCACCGCAGTCTTTGGGTGAGCGCTGGTCGCGACCCACACGCTGCCCTGTTCAGCCAGGTTGTGGACGATCGCGTTGTGCACGAGGTTCGTCGTCATCTGCAGCAGGAGCGCGTGCGAGCCGACGGTCGGGGTGATGTCGCCGGAGGTCTCGATGGTGACGCCGCGTTTCTCTGCCAGGGGGAGGAGCGTCTCGGTGGCCTCTTCCGCCATCAGGGACAGGTCGACGTGTTCTCGGGTGAAGGACCGCTGGTCGGCGCGGCTGAGCAGGAGCAGTGCTTCGGTGAGGTCGATCGCCCGAGCGTTGACGACGTGGAGACGGTCGACAAGCTCGCCGGTGTCGCGGTCCACCTCGTTGCGGGCCACGTCGAGCAGTGTCTGGGTGATCGCCAGTGGGGTGCGCAGCTCGTGAGAGGCGTTGGCTGCGAACCGCTGCTGCTCGGCGACGTGGGCCTCGAGCCGCGCGAGCATGGTGTCGAAGGCGTCGGCGAGCTCACGGAACTCATCGCTGCGGCCCGGTAGCCGGATTCGGTGGGAGAGGGCTCCGTTCGCGGCCATGCGGGTGGCGTCGGTGATGCGGGTCAGCGGGGTGAGCATGCGGCCGGCGAGCATCCACCCACCCAGGAGACCGAACACCAGCAGGAACGCCAGCACGATGGCCGCGGCCGGAGCGAAGGCGCGGAGGAGGAAGGAGCTGTTCCCAGGCACGAAGCGACCGGCGGTGCTGATCACATCGTCGGGGATGTATCGCAGGAGCAGATCAAACGATTGCTGGTACTGGCCGGCGAGCCACGCGGCGGCGAGCAGCAAGGCGCCGGCGAGCATGAGGAAGCCGGCGTAGCTGAGGGTGAGCTTGAGCCGAACGCTCAACCCAGGCGCTCTATCCACGGTCCCCTCCCTCACGCCCGGCGCCGGGTGCGGTGTCGATGCGGTAGCCGACGCCGGGCACGGTGGCGATGATCCAGGGCTCGCCGAGGCGTTTGCGCAGGGCCGACACCGTAATGCGCACCGCGTTGGTGAACGGGTCTGCGTTCTCGTCCCACGCCCGTCTCAGGAGTTCCTCGGCACTGACGACACCGCCCTCGGCGGCGACGAGAACCTCGAGCACTGCGAACTGCTTCCGGGTCAGCGCCACGTAGCGGCCGTCGCGGTAGACCTCGCGGCGGAACGGATCCAGCCGCAGACCTGCGATCTCTCGCACGGGTGGCCTGTTGTGGGCGCGCCTGCGGTCGAGCGCTCTGAGCCGGAGCACGAGCTCTCGGAGCTCGAACGGCTTCGTGAGGTAGTCGTCCGCGCCGAGCTCGAACCCCGTGGCCTTGTCGTCGAGACGGTCGGCAGCGGTGAGCATCAGGATCGCCGTGCCGCTGCCGGAGGCGACGATGCTTTCGGCGATCTCGTCGCCGGTAGGCCCGGGGATGTCTCGGTCGAGGACGGCGATGTCGTAGGCGTTGACGCCGAGCAGCTGCAGAGCGGTGTCGCCGTCACCTGCGATGTCCGCCGCGATCGCTTCCAGACGGAGGCCGTCGCGGATGGCCTCTGCCATGTACGGCTCGTCCTCGACGACCAACACGCGCATGCTCCGATGCTAGAGCCGGCGCGTATCGCCGGCATATCGAAAACCGGATACGTGCCGGCAACACCACGCTTTCCAGACTGGAGGCATGACCTACAGCGAACCGGCGAGAACAAGGACCAGCCGGGCCCCCAGAATCCGTGCCGCCGGCCTGCTAGTCGTCATCGCGGCGATCGCCGCAGCGCTCGGCCAGCAGTTGCTGCCTTCCTCGTCCTCGACGGCCGCAGCACCTGTCGACGTCCTTCGCAGTGAGCACCGTAGGCCTCGCAGTGAACCCCCTCGTGCGCTCGGCGAAGCCGACGGTGCGATCCCGGACGGGGCGACGGTCTTTGCCGACGAGATTCCGGGTGTGGGCAATCTCGACCCCGATCTGCTCGGTGCCCTGCGCCGCGCTGCGACCGATGCCGCGGGCGACGGGGTCGCGATCTTCGTCGACAGTGGCTGGCG
>JBKPNA010000418.1:0-7870 GCA_046765695.1 Actinomycetota bacterium
GTCCCCCTACAGATCGTTAAGGAATCAGCGCGCCGCGCTGATCACCGAGGCGATCTGTGGCAGTTGTCGCGGATCGATCTGGTGCCCGCCGGGATGCGGCAGTTCCACGACCTCGGCGCCACGATCGCGAAACTGTTCGGCCAGTTGCTCCGTCATGGGGCTGGGAATCATCGGGTCCCGGTCGCCGTTCGCGATCACGACCAGGACATGGCTCAGGTCGGCCGCCGGAGGCTCGGCGAAGGGCACCATCGCAGACAACAGCACGGCCGATGCGAGCAGCTCAGGCCGCCGCAGCAGCACTGCGGAGGCGATGTTGGCCCCGTTGGAGAATCCCACTGCAACTAAGGAGCGCTCCGCGAGGCCGTACTCGGCGCTGGCAGCCTGCACGAAGTCGGCCAGCTCGTCGGCACGGCGGCGTAGGTCATCCTCGTCGAACACACCCTCGCGGAGCCGCCGGAAGAACCGCGGCATGCCATTCTCCAGCACCGTGCCGCGTACCGAGAGCACCGCTGCACCCGGCGAAAGATGGTCCCGCAACGGAAGCAGGTCGTGCTCGTCGCCGCCCGTCCCGTGCAGCAGCAGCAACGGCGGTCCGGCGGCCGACGGCTCCGCGGGCAGGAAGACATGCGGCCGGTCAAGCCCCGTCTCGGCGTTCACGGGATGTCCATGTCGAGCTGCAGCGGCGGCAGGCTGGCGGCGATCTGCTCGCGGCTGGGCTCGAGCCACGGGGGGAGCTTGAGGGTGCGGCCGAGCTCCAGCAGCGGCTCGTCGACGGCGAAGCCGGGCGCGTCGGTCGCGATCTCGAACAGCACGCCGCCCGGCTCGCGGAAGTAGATCGACTTGAAGTACTGCCGGTCCATGATCTGGGTGACGCGGACGCCGTTTGCCATCAGCTGCTGCTGCCAGGCGGTCATCGTTTCGAGATCCGGCGCGCGGAAGGCGACGTGGTGCACGGTGCCACCGGCCTGCAGGCCGCGATCGCGTACGCCGGCGAGCACGTCGACCAGAGCGCCGGAACCGCCGCCGGACATCTGGAATCGAGCCCGGTCCGCCTCTTCGCCGGCGACGCTCATCCCAAGGAACTCGGTGAGCATGCCGGCCGATGGATCGAGCTGACGCTCGGACAGCGCAATTGCGTGCAGGCCGCGTACGGCGTGCTCGGCCGGGATATCGGCAACCCCGTCCCAGCCGGAGCGGCGGTCCCCCACCGAGGCGACCAGATCGATCACCATGCCGTCGGGGTCGCGAAACGTGAGGACCTCCTCCTCGTCTCTGGCCCGCGGCGCGTCGACCTCGACGCCGAGCCGGGTGAACCGCTCATGCCACCAGCCGAGCGAGGTCTCCGGCACGCTGAAGGCGGTCGCGGTCGTCATGCCCGCACCCCTGCGGCCCTGAGGGACGCCAGGCCACGGAAAGAAGGTCAGCAGACTGGACGGGCTGCCCTGCTCGTCGCCGTAATAGAGGTGGTAGGTGTCTGGGGCATCGAAGTTCACGGTCTGTTTCACCAGCCGCAAACCCAGCGCTCGGGTATAGAAGTCAACGTTTGCCTGCGGGTCGGTCGCGATGGCAGTCACGTGATGCAAGCCGTGCGGCTGTACGGAGGTCAAAGCGGGGCGCTCCCTTCTTGTCTAGAGGTCATCGGTGAACTGGCCGGTTTCAGCCGACGCCTCGGCCACCTCCCGTGCGCCAGATCCGCTGTCAGCATGGCGACCAGTCCCTCGGCGCTTTCCATGACGCGCCCGGTAATCGTCAGACGATAAGCATCTAACCATGCCGGCAACCGGTGCCGGCCACCGGCCAATCGAACATACAAGCGATACTAACGACGCCCACCCTCCCGTATCTCCGCACAAGGCCACACGCGAGGGCCGATCTGGCCACATCCGCTGCCGTCTCTCCGCACAAGGCCACAAACGAAGTCCTGCGCCCCTGAAGGACGCTACGAGGTTCAGCTGCCGCCCCTAGAACTGAGTGACCCGGGGCGCAGCTCAGTTGATTGTCAGACAATATCTCGGTACGGTGCTTGGCAGTCGTCGGGCCAGCGCAGGCCGCCTCGTACAGAAAGGCATCCATCCCGTGACTCAGTTCATCGACGGCAAGCGCTGCGACGCCCTGTCCGGCCAGACCGGCGACGTCCGCGACCCGAGCAACGGCGAGGTGATCGAGGAGATCACCCTGGCCGGGGCCGAGGACGTCGACAAGGCGGTTCAGGCGGCCCGTGCCGCGTTCCCGGGCTGGTCTCGCACCACCCCGGTCGACCGCTCCAGCGCGCTGGTCGAGTTCGCCCGGTTGCTGAACGAGCGGGCCGAGGAGATCGCTCAGCTGGAGAGCCGGATCGCCGGCAAGCCGATCCGGCTGGCCCGGGAGTTCGACGTGCCCGGCACCATCGACAACGTCGCGTTCTTCGCCGGCGCCGCCCGCAACCTCGAAGGCAAGGCGACCGCGGAGTACTCCGCTGATCACACCTCCTCGATCCGGCGTGAACCGGTCGGCGTCGTGGGGTCGATCGCCCCGTGGAACTACCCGCTGCAGATGGGCGCCTGGAAGGTGCTGCCGGCGGTCGCCGCCGGCAACACCATCGTGCTCAAGCCCTCCGAGCTGACCCCGCTGACCACCCTGCTGTTCGCCGAGATCGCCACCGAGGCCGGCATCCCGCCAGGTGTGGTCAACGTGCTCACCGGCACCGGCCCGGACTGCGGAGCCGTGCTGCTGCGCCACCCCGAGGTCGACATGGTCTCCTTCACCGGCTCCACCCGAGTCGGCCGCACCGTACTGGAGGCCGCGGCGAGCACCGCCAAGCGGGTTCATCTCGAACTCGGCGGCAAGGCCCCGTTCGTGGTCTTCGACGACGCCGACCTCGACGCGGCGATCCAGGGTGCCGTCGCCGGCAGTTTGATCAACGCCGGACAGGACTGCACCGCCGCGACCCGGGCGATCGTCCACCGGTCGATCTACGCCGAGTTCGTCGAGGGGGTGTCCGACCTGATGGCCGGCGTCAAGATCGGCCCGACCGCGGATGCGGAGACCGACCTCGGCCCGTTGATCTCGATGACTCACCGCGGCAAGGTCTCCGGCATGGTGGACCGGGCCCGCGCGTACGCCCGGATCGTTTGCGGCGGCACCATCCCCGGCGGCGACCTGGAGCAGGGCTCCTACTACTCCCCGACCCTGATCGCCGACGCCGACAAGAACAGCGAAGTGGTCAAGGACGAGATCTTCGGCCCGGTGCTGTGCGTCCAGCCGTTCGACACCGACGACGAGGCCATCACCCTGGCCAACGACACCCGCTACGGGCTGGCCGCCTCGGCCTGGACCCGTGACGTGTATCGGGCCAACCGGGCGACACGGGAGATCCGCGCCGGCACGGTCTGGGTCAACGACCACATCCCGATCTTCAGCGAGATGCCGCACGGCGGCATGAAGGAGTCCGGCTTCGGCAAGGACATGTCGAGCTACAGCTTCGAGGACTACACCGTGGTCAAGCACGTGATGTACGACATCACGGGCGTGGCGGCCAAGCCGTGGCACCGGACGATCTTCACCGGGACCGATCGGTAGCTATCCGGCTGAACTACTGTGCCGAGGCATGGACCTCGGACTTCAGGGTCGCCTCGCGCTCGTGGTGGGCGGCACCGGACTGATCGGCCAAGCGATCGTCGAGCGGCTTCGCGTAGAAGGCGCAACGGCAGTGGTCGCTGCCCGGCACGCCACGGATGGAATCGTTCTCGACGCCCGCGACAGCACGTCTGTCGCGACAGCCATCGCGCAACTGATGGAACGGCACACCCGTCTCGACGCACTCGTCGTTGCAGCTGCCCCCAGCGCACAGACACTCGATGCGTCCCGTCACGCCGACCCGGATCAGGTGCTCAACGCCGTCGATGCGAAAGCAATGGCGTTCCTACGCCTTGCCAACGCGGTGCTGCCGATCATGACCAAGGCGGGCTACGGACGAATCGTCGGCGTCAGCGGCCAGAATGCCTATCTCACCGGCAACGTCACCGGCTCAGTACGAAACGCCGCCATGATCATCGCTGCCAAGAACCTGGCCGACAGCGTCGCCGGCTCCGGTGTCACCGTCAACATCGTCAACCCTGGGACCGTCTCACCCGATCCGAGCACAGCGGTGGAACTCGCGCGAGGCGGCGAGTCGAGTCCGGCCGAGATAGCTGACGTGATCGCCTTCTTGGTCTCCCCTCGGGCGAGAGCGATCTCCGGCGAGGCGATCGCGATCGGTCATCGCGTACGCGGCGTGACAGGGCTTTAGGGCATGGTCGGAAGCGACGACGCTGCTACCCAGGCTCGGCAGGTGCTGGAACTCGCCCTACGCGTCGGGGATGTGCTGCTCAGCGCCGGTATGTCGGCCAACGACGTCGTGGTCGAGATGTTGCGCGTCACCGAGGCGTATGGGCTCGAGCGGATCCACATCGACCTGACCTTCACATCCATCACAGCCACCTACTACGCAGCGCCGACCACAGTTCCCATGACCTTGGTACGCACCGTCCAACCCGATGTCCTCGACTTCACCAAGGTGCGGCAGGTCCAGTCGCTCGCGGAGGGCATCCGCTCAGGACTGCCCCTGAAAGATGCCATCAACAATCTCGAAAGGATTCGTAACGCGCCTCATGCCTATTCGGACTGGGTCGCGTCCGCCGGCAACGCCGGCATAGCGCCGGGCGTAACCCTGCTGTTCACCCTGTCGTGGCAGATCCTGGTGATCACCTTCCTCACCGGCTTTGCCGTGGACCGGCTGCTGGTATGGGCGAACGCGCGTCGGCTGCCTCCGTTCTTCTCCCAACTCGGGGCTGCCGCGTTCATCACCCTGGTGGCGACGGGCCTGAGCGCTCTCGGCAGCCATGGCGTAGGCATCCTGCTGAGTGTTGACCCGACGCTGATCGTCGTCGGAGGAATCATCCTGCTGGTCGCCGGAATGACCGTCGTGGGAGCCATGCAGGACGCCATCGACCAGTTCTACGTGACGGCATCCGCACGGTTTCTCGAGGTCGCCATGATGACCGGAGGCATTGTGCTTGGCATCGTCGCCGGCCTGCAGGTAGGCGTGGCCCTCGGGCATCCCATCGCCGTCTCGACCCAGTCCCTGACACTTGGGCCGGTCGTGGCCCAATTCGTTGGAGCAACGGTCATTTCCGCAGCATTCGCACTGTCGGCCTACGCCGGCTTGACAACTGTGGTGCTGTCAGGCCTGATGGGCGCCCTCGGCTGGGTCGGTTACGCAGGAATGGTCGCTTTCGGATTTGGCGAGGTCACCGCCAACGCCGCTGGCGCCCTTCTCGCGGGTTTCGTCGCAGCCATCATCGCGCGCCGATTCCGGACGCCTGGCTTTGCCCTGATCGCGGCCGCGATCCTGCCGCTCGTTCCAGGATTGGCGCTCTTCACCGGACTGCTGCAGGCAGTCGGAACCCTGGAGCAGCCAGGGGATCTGGCAGCCAGCGGCATCACGTTGCTTCAGGCCCTTGGCGTTGCCGTGGGGATTGCTGCCGGGGCAACGCTGGGCACCTACCTAGGTCGTCCGGTCAAGGAGCAACTCCGGCGCATTCGGAATGTCCGTTTCCGTAGAGATCCGGGCCCCGAGGCAACCGGATGACGTCGATGTTCCTCCGTTATTGAGCAGCAGCGCGCTGGCCGACCATACCGTGTGGGTCCAGGACGTACTTCCTTGCGGCGCCCTGGTCGAACTCCCGGTAGCCGTCCGGGGCCTTGTCGAGCGGGATGGCGACGGCATTGACGTTCTTGGCGATGGACACCCGGTCGTGCAGGATCGCCATCATCAGCTGCCGGTTGTACCGCATCACCGGGCACTGCCCCGTGAACAGCGCATGCGACTTCGCCCAGCCGAGCCCGATCCGGATGGACAGCGAGCCTTGTTGGGCCGCCTCGTCGACGGCACCCGGGTCGCCGGTGACGTACAAACCGGGAATACCGATCTGCCCGGCGGCACGTGTGATGTCCATCATCGAGTTGAGCACCGTCGCCGGCCTCTCGGTGGCCGCGTCGCCGCCGTGGCCGCGCGCTTCGAAGCCGACCGCATCCACGGCAGAGTCGGCCTCAGGCACCCCGAGGATCTGCTCGATCTGGTCCTTCGGATCGCCCTTGGACACATCGACCGTTTCACAGCCGAAGCTGCGCGCCTTGGCCAACCGGTCCTCGTTCAGGTCGCCGACGATCACGACCGCCGCACCCAGCAGCAACGCCGACGTGGCAGCAGCCAGCCCAACCGGGCCGGCGCCGGCAACATAGACGGTGGACCCGGTGGTCACTCCGGCAGTGACACAGCCGTGATAGCCGGTGGGGAAGATGTCCGACAGCATGGCGAGATCGAGGATCTTCTCCAGTGCCTGGTCCTTGTCGGGGAACTTCAGCAGGTTCCAGTCGGCATACGGCACCATCACGTACTCCGCCTGCCCGCCGATCCAGCCGCCCATGTCGACATATCCGTAGGCCGATCCAGGACGATCCGGATTGACGTTCAAGCAAACCCCGGTGTTGCCCTCCTTACAGTTCCGGCAGCGGCCACAGGAGATGTTGAACGGCACCGAGCACAGGTCACCGACCTTGATGTACTCCACCCCGGGACCGACTTCGACCACCTCACCGGTGATCTCGTGACCGAGGATCAAACCTTGCGGAGCGGTCGTACGGCCGCGAACCATGTGCTGGTCGCTACCGCAGATGTTGGTCGCAGCGCATTTGAGGATCGCGCCATGCGGCACCTTCCGGCCGACGTTGGCCGGGTTGACTCCTGGCCCGTCGCGCAGCTCGAGTGTCGGGTAGTCGGTGTCAACCACCTCCACGTTGCCCGGGCCCATGTATGCGACGGCTCTGTTCCCTGCCATTCCCCAGCTCCTTGATCGACTAGTTCTGACGGCCGCTGCCGGGTCAGTTCAGGCTTGCGCACCGGCCTCGGCCACCGTGTGGTCGTTCTCAACGGAACTTCCGCTCACTCCGATACCGCCGACGATCTCGCCGCTCTCGTTGCGAAGTGGAATTCCCCCCGGAAAGCTGATCAGGCCGCCGTTGGAGACCTCGATGTTGTACAGCGGCCCACCCGGCTGGGACAGGGCCCCGATGTCCCCGCTGTTCATGTCGAAGAACCGTGCCGTCCGCGCTTTCCTGATCGAGATGCCGATGCTGCCGAGCCACGCCCCGTCCATCCGGCAAAACGCCTTCAGATTGCCGCCAACATCGACCACGGCGATGTTCATCAGCGTGCCGATCTCCTCGGCCTTCTTAGCCGCCTCGGCCAAGATCCGTTGGGCCTGCGAAAGGTCTATGTCTGCCATGCGCGCCACCTCACCCCGTGTCGGTCTCGTTCGCATCGGTCGGGAAACGGCCATCTGCGGGGCCTTCGCTGCCCGCGACTGGAGATGTCAGGCCAACCCTCGACTCGCCGTCAAAACACTACCAAGCACGCCGGGGGTCGGGACACCCCCGGTAGGCGGACACGGCGAACCAGGGCATGATCAATAAGTGCCGAATCTGCTGACCGTCGGCCACGGCACGCTGAATCGCGTCGCGCTCCAGCAGCTTCTCAGCGACGCCGGTGTCGACCTGGTGGTCGACGTACGCCGTTACCCGGGCAGCCGGCGCAATGCCGACGTCCGGCGGGAAGCGCTGGAGACGTGGCTGCCCGCCGCGGGAATCGACTACCGCTGGGACGAGCGGCTCGGCGGCCGACGCCATCTCCCCTCCGGTGTCCCGGCGATCGACACCTGGTGGACCGAGCCCGCCTTCCGCGCGTACGCGGCCCACACTCGAAACGATGAATTCGCAGCAGGACTGGCGGACCTGCTTGCCGTCGTCCCGACCCGCCAGGTGTGATCATGTGCAGCGAGACGCTGTGGTGGCG
>JBKPNA010000419.1:0-4864 GCA_046765695.1 Actinomycetota bacterium
TCTCCCGCCGCAGCACCCCGTCACGGAAGTCCAGTGTCCGCTGGTACTCGTCCAGGTCGGCCACGCTGAGCAGCATCGGCTCGTCGTCGACGTACAGCTTCATGGTCTTGTTGTCGGGGACGTTGACGATGGTCTGCCCCACCCGGGCGAACCCGAAGGCCTCCTCCGCATGCCGGATCGGCCAGATCTCGTGGAAGCCGTTGATGAACGTGCCGTGGCTGTGGGTCTCCCGGCCCTCCTCGACGTTGCCGCGCATCCCGATGTAGCCGTTGCCCACCGCGAACAGCGTCTCGGTCACGCCCAGGTCGTCATTGCTGTAATCGGCCTCGATCAAGGCCCACTCGTCGACCGGGAACCGGTTGCGGTCCAGCGGGTCGATGGCCTCGATCGGATCGTCGCCAATAGTGGCCATCACGAAGCCAGTTCGGCTAGGTCGGTGACCACCAGGTCGGCGCCGGACTCGGTCAACCGATCAGCCCCGACGCCACGGTCCACCCCGACCACCAGGCCGAACCCGCCGGCCCGACCCGCCGCTACGCCGGACAGCGCGTCCTCGAACACGACCGCCCGCTCCTTGGGGACACCCAACTGGGCAGCGGCGTACGCGAACGTGTCCGGCTCCGGCTTGCCGGACAAGTGCTCCCGGGCAGCCACGTTGCCATCGACCACAACGGAGAACCGGGACGCCAGGCCGGAGACATCGAGCACCGGCGGAGTGTTGCGCGAGGATGACACCACGGCCATCTGCTTGCCGTGCTGCGCCAGAAAATCGAGCAGCGTGACCGATCCCGGGTACGGCTCGACCCCCTCGTCGTGCAGAACCGCGGAGAAGAAAGTGTTCTTGCGGTTTCCGAGGCCGCACACCGTCTCCGTCTGGGGATCGTCGCTCGGGTCGCCTTCGGCCAGCGTGATGCCACGGGAGGCGAGAAACGAGCGCACCCCGTCGTAACGAGGCTTCCCGTCGATGTACTCGAAGTAGTCACTCTCCACATACGGCTGGTCGACTAGCCCCCGCTTAGTCAAGAAGTCGGTGAAGAGGGCCCGCCAGGCCCGCATATGCACCTCTGCAGTTGGGGTAAGCACGCCGTCCAGATCGAACAGCGCCGCGTCGTAGTCGTGCCAGTTCACAGGTATCAACATTAAGCCTTGTCGGGCTGGCGAAAACCGGTTGTGGCAGGTTTCGCCCTACGCGGAATCCAACCACCTTTGCGCCGGCTCGGCGTAGCGTCGAGGCATGCCCACGCCGTTCGACGAAGACCCCATCCTGGTTGAGGTGCTGCGCAACGGCTATCTGGAGAGCGTGCACCGCGGGCGGGTGGCGGTGACCGATCAGGACGGCGGGCTGGCCTGCTCCTTGGGGGCGGAGTTCGCGCCGATGTACCCGCGCAGCGCACTCAAACCGCTGCAGGCGGTGGGCATGCTGCGGGCGGGGCTCAGTCTGCAGGGAAACTTGCTGGCGCTGGTCTGCTCGTCGCACTCGGGGGAATCGATGCATCTGGCCGGCGTGCGGCAGATTCTCGGACAGGGTGGTCTGGACGAAAGCGCACTACAGACGCCTGCGGATTGGCCGCTGGACGACGTCGCCCGTGAGCAGTGGATTCGCGCGGGTACGCCGAAGGCGCCCATTGCGGCGAACTGCTCTGGCAAGCACGCCGGGATGATCCGCACTGCGCAGATCCGCGGGGAGGATGTTGCCAGCTACCTGGATCCCGACCTGCCGACCCAGCTGGCGATCGCCTCCACAATGGACGATCTCGCCTCCGAGCAGGCCGGCAGCCTGGCCGTCGACGGCTGCGGCGCGCCGGCGTACGCGATCTCGCTCTACGGTCTGGCGCGGGCGTACGGGAGGCTGGCTCAGGCAGCGGATGGCGCCGAGGCGGCCGTAGCCGGGGCGATGAGGGCTCATCCGGAGTTCGTCTCGGGCAGTCGTCGAGACGAGCTCGAACTGCACGAGGCCGTGCCCGGGCTGATCGCAAAGGCCGGTGCCGAGGCGGCGTACGCGGTGGGACTGCCGGATGGACGCGGAGTCGCTGTCAAGATCAGCGACGGGACTCCGCGGGCGCGTGCCGTGGCCATGGCAGGCGTGCTGCGGCGGCTGGGGCTTGATCATGAGGTGCTGGCCACGCAGGCCAGCGCACCAGTCTTGGGCGGTGGCAGGCGGGTCGGCGAGATCCGGCCCTGCGCGGAGACCCTGGACAAACTCGGTAGCTGAGCTCGTTACGCGTTAGCCGCGTCAAGATGGCTAACTAGTGTCATCGACGACACTCGGACCCTCGCTAGCCGTCTTGACACGGCAAACGCCTTGGACCGCGGACTAGCGAAGCTGGGGTCGGACGTGCAGCCCGATCTCTGGATCGACCAGCGCTTCCTGGCTGGCGGCGATACCGGCCACGATTAGTGGAGCCGCCGGATCGACGTTGCGCTTGATCAGGCCCAGGCCGATGGGTCCCAGCTCGAAATGCCGGGCGGTGCTGCCGACGAAGCCGACGGGCCGGCCGTCCAGTTCGAGGGTGCTGCCGGCTTCGGGCAGCGCATCGGCACTGCCGTCCAGGTGCAGCCGCACCAGGCGGCGCGGCGGCCTGCCCAGCGTGTGCACGCGGGCCACGGTCTCCTGGCCGCGGTAGCAGCCCTTGTCCAGGTGTACGGCGACGCCCAGCAGCCCGATCTCGTTGGGAATGGTGCGGTGGTCGGTGTCCAGGCCGATCCGCGGCACTCCGGCGGCGATGCGGCGGGCCTCGTACGCCCACATCCCCGCGCGTGGTCGATCGGCAAGCAGCGCGGCAAGCCGATCTCGTGGCACGAAGAGCTCCCGTCCGTCGAGAGAGTCCGGGCCGACTCGGGCGATTGATTCCTCGTCCTCACGATCACGGGGGTCGTCGGCCGGCCTGGCTGCGGTCCACACCACCGCGTAGTCGTCGGTGCGGTCAGCCACCTCGACACGCGTCAGGAACCGCATCCGGTCCAGCCAGGCCGTCAGGGGCCCCGCGGCGCCGGGCTCGGTGTGGGCCCAGAACGTCTCTCCGTCGTCCACCCCGTAGAGGACGTACTCGATGTGCCCCTGCGGCGACAGCACCAGGGTGGTCACCCCAACGCCTGACTGCAAAGCGTCCAGGTGCTGGGTGGTCAGCGAGTGGAGCCAGCTCAACCGGTCAGGACCAGTGACGCTCAGCACGCCGCGATGGGACAGATCAACGACGAGGCCTTCGCCGGAATCCAGCGACCGTTGCTCGCGCATCGGGTCGCCGTAGTGCCACGGCGCGCCAGCGTCGATGCCACTCTCGATCACTACGGCTGTCATGCTCTCCTTAGCAACAAGCCCGGCCCGGTCATTCCCTAGGGAATCCGGACCAGGGCTCCGGATCCGCCGGTTACCGCATCGGTGACGAGCTTTGTGTCGAACGTCGCAAGCTTCGCCCCGTGGCGAATTGCCAGAGCCAACAGATAGCTGTCGGTCACTTGGCCTGAACTCAGCAGCCGTGAAGAATTCACCATGCCGTCGAACAGGCTGATCGAGTCAGGCACGAATCGATGAACACCAACCTCGAAGAGGCTCGCCATGCTCGCGACGATCGTCGCTATCGGTTGCGAGTTCGGATAACGAGGATTGCTCATGACACGCAGCACACCGTTCTCGGTGATCGGACACGAGTCCCAGCCGTCCTCCGCTTTGTCGGCGAACCACCGGTGAGCTCGCTCGTGATGAATGTGCGTCGGGTCGATGAGGGCCAGAATGACATTGACGTCGAGAAGATGGCGACTCACGGGGACTCGTCGCGCAGCAGGTTGACATCCTCCAAAGTCACGACCGTGCCTGGCGACCGAACAGGTACCAACAGAATTCCATTGCGCGTTTCCCCCGCCGCGCGTCGAGTGAGCGAGTCCCGAGCAAGATCAGAGATGACGGCACCCAGCGACTCCCCCGTCGCGTCAGCGAGTTGACGAGCCCTTGCCAGGACATCATCGTCGAGCGTCAACGTCGTTCGCATGAACCTATCATCACGCATCACGTATCCAGCATCAACCATCAAGGGCGCGTACAACGCGGCGGAGCCGCGCCCACAGGTGCGATTGCAGCGCATGACCGGCTGCCGCCTTGTCGAAGGTCCACAGCAGGTCGCCCTCGACGTTGCCGTACAGCCGATGCCCGGCTGAATAATCCGATGCCGACGCCGTTCGGACCACCGCATCGGTCGCAAGTTCGATCTTGGCTCCGGTGACGGTGCCGTACCACACTTCGGCGAACCCGTCGGGGTGGCACATCACCACCTCGAGCCCCCCGTCGGGCTGCGGCCGCCAGAACCCGGTCTCCATCGTCAGCGGTCGCACCGCCTTCCCTTCGGCGTCGGCCTCGAAGGTCTGTGACAGGTAGTGCAGGAAAGGTCCGCCGTTGTGGGCGAAGTCGATCTGCTGGCCGAAGTCGAAGTCCTCTGTGCCGGGATAGGTTCCCTTACCCGACCCCTCCCACCGGCCGATCAGCCACGCGATTGCCACAAGGTCGGGATGGAGGTTCTCCGGTAGCTCGAAGGGCATGGGTCAGCCGTTCGGGGCTTGGGCGTCGGGCAGCGGTCGGAACAGGACCACGAGGGAGATGAGCAGCAGCAGGCCGACTACGACCACGCCGGCGACCAACAGCACAGCGAAGATGACCGGGACCGGCATAGCGCCAAATTGTAGTTGCGGGCCGCTCGGGGCTCGCGAACCCCGCGCCGTTGACCTGCCGACGGAACCGCTCGGTATCAGGGATCGCGGCCTTGCGAGTGCTGCCGCGCGCCGTGTGTTCTCGGCGCGGGCGCGGGGGGTTCAAAGGGGAGGTCGTGCCCCTTGCTTATCTTGGACGCCGTGCGTTACGTGATCATCGGCGCCG
>JBKPNA010000420.1:0-11228 GCA_046765695.1 Actinomycetota bacterium
GTGAAGCTCGCAGATGTGGTGGAGCTGCGCGATCACCATCGTGAAGTCAGCTTCGGTCAGCACTCGGCCAGGGCCGCCTGCCGCGAGGTATGCCGCGTACAGGGCCGCCAGCCGGTCCGGCCGGCCGTGGCCGAACTCGAAGAGCACCTGAGCAAGTTCCCGGCTCGGATCGCCGGGACCGGCGTTGTCCCAGTCGATGATGCAGAGGGTGCCGTCCGGTTTGGCCCGAATGTTGTCGGCCCACAGGTCCAGGTGGCAGGTCTGCACCGGCGTGACGGGCTGCAGCAACGACTCCAACGCCACGATCTCGGTGCGGAACTCGGCCAGCTGATCGGTGAACGGAGCGTGGCGGCGCCGAGCCTCGGCCAGCAATTCGTCCCACGCGGCCGCGCCGACCGGCTCCGTGTCCCACCAGCGCGACGGGCCGGCCGCCGGCAGCACGGCACGATGCAACGCGGCCACGGTCTGACCCACCAGGATGGGATCGATGCCCGGGTCGGGGCCCAGCAGATCCACCCAGCCGTACACGCGGACCATGGTGCCGTCGATTCGAGCCCAATGGCGCCCACCGGTCGTCAGCAGGACGGCCGGCGCGGGCACGCTTCGTGTGCGAGCATGAAGCTGCAGCCGAGCGGCGACGTCCGCGGACTCTTCCGGCAGCTCCGCGAATGTGACCTTGACGGCCCAAGCGCCCGTCGTGCTGGTCAGCCGCCAGACTTCGCCCAGTTCCCCGCGGTCGACCGGACCCTCGAAGTCGATCACCGGGCCGAGCGCGTACGCCGCGGCGATCGCTTCGCCGGAGTCCGGTCCGAGCACGTGGCAACTGTGGCACAGCCATGCTGTCTGACCGACGCGGCAGGATGGCCAGTATGTCGACCGCCGTGCTCGAACGGATCATCACCGCCATGGCCGGGCTCGACGCCCGGCCGCGGCCGGACCAGCTGCGGGCGGTCGAGGCGCTTGTCGAGCAGCGTCGCCGGGTGCTGGTGGTGCAGGCCACCGGGTGGGGCAAGTCGGCGGTCTACTGGGCGGCGACCGCGGCCCTCCGGAAAGCCGGCGGTGGTCCGACCCTGGTCGTCTCACCGTTGCTCGCCCTGATGCGCGACCAGATCGCGGCGGCCGAGCGGGCGGGGCTGCGGGCCGCGACGGTGAACTCGACCAACGTCGAGGAATGGGACGAGGTGCTCACCGATGTGCTGACCGGCCGGCTCGACGTCCTGCTCATCTCACCAGAACGGCTGTCGAACCCGGCCTTCGCCCGGCAGTTGCCCGATCTGCTCGGCTCGGTGGGCTTGCTGGTGATCGACGAGGCGCACTGCGTGTCCGACTGGGGATTCGACTTCCGCCCGGACTACCAGCGGCTGACCCGCACCCTGCTCGGCCTCGCCCCCGGCACCCCGGTCCTCGCCACCACCGCGACGGCCAACCAGCGGGTGACGGCCGACGTGGCCGACCAGCTCGGCGACGACACCGTCACGCTGCGCGGGTCGCTCGCCCGCGCCTCGCTGCGGCTGGCGGTGGTGCCGGGGCTCAGCGTGCTGGACCGGTACGCCTGGGTCGCCGACGCGCTGCGCGAGCTGCCCGGCTCGGGAATCGTCTATGTGCTGACGGTCGCGGAGACGGAGCGCGTCGCCGCCTTCCTCACAGACCAGGGCATCGATGTCGCCGCGTACTCGGGTCAGACGCCTGACCGCGTCACCCTGGAAAACCGGCTGCGGGACAACCAGATCAAGGCCCTGGTCGCCACGTCGGCCCTCGGCATGGGCTACGACAAGCCGGACCTGGCCTTCTGCGTGCACCTCGGCTCGCCGGCGTCCCCCGTCGCCTACTACCAGCAGGTCGGCCGGGCGGGCCGGGCGCTGGAGGACGCCGTCGCGGTGCTCGTCCCGGCCGAAGCCGACGAGCGGATCTGGGAGTACTTCGCCACGTCCGGCATCCCGGACGAGGCCCAGGTCGAGCGGATCCTCGACGTGCTGGCCGGCGAGCCGCAGAGCCTTGCTGCGGTGGAGGCGGCCACCGGCATTCGTCGCGGACGGCTGGAGACCGTGCTCAAGATCCTCGCCGTCGACGAGGCGGTGGAACGTCGGGCCGGCGGCTGGCTGGCCACCGGCAAGCCGTGGTACTTCGACGCGGCCAAGTGGGACGCGCTGCGGCAGGTTCGGGCAGCGGAGGCGGACCTGATGCGGGCGTACGCGCACGGCGAGGGCTGTCTGATGCAGTTCCTGCAACAGGCGTTGGATGACCCGGACCAGCGGCCATGCGGCCGGTGCTCGGTGTGCACGGGGAAGCTGCCGGCCCCCGGAGCCCGGCCGCTGCAGGCAACCGTCGACGCCGCGCGGCGGTTCTTCCGTGGCCAGGACGTGATCGTGGAGCCGCGCAAGCAGTGGGTCGCCAGGCTGCCCGACCGCAAGGGCAAGATCACGTTCATGGCGCCCGGGCGAGCGCTGGCGTACGCCGACGACCCGGCTTGGAACGCCGAGCTGGCACCGCTCTGGCAGGCCGACCGGCCGGCGCCGCCGGTCATCTTGGATGCACTGGTCCAGGTGCTCGTGCGTTGGTCCAAGGTGTGGCAGCGCCCGATCGCGGTGGTCGCCATGCCGTCTCGGCGGTTTCCGGCGCTCGTCGACTCGCTGGCGCGGCATATCGCCACGGTCGGCCGGCTGCCGCTGGTCGACGCCCTCGCCGTGACCGGCCCGCCGCCGAGTGTAGACAGTGCCTCATCGGTGCGGGCCACCGACCTGCTCTTTCGCACCGCACTGCAGCCCGGAGTGCGGTTCGACGGGCCGGTGCTGCTGGTCGACGACACGACCCGTACGCGCTGGACCGCTACTGTCGCCGGCGCCCTGCTGGCGGATGCGGGAGCCACGGCTGTGCTGCCCTTGGTCGTCCACCAGCTGCCGTGAACGCGATGAGCTGCAGCGCTCAGCCGCTGACCCGTCAGCTGAGCAGCTCGTCACGGAGGTCGCACAACCGACCGATCTCAGCGCAGAAGCGACGGGTGCTCTCGCCGCCAGGCGCCAGGTCGCCGAAGTATGCCTTGCGGACGGCGGGCCGATCAGACCGCCGTACGTCCGTCGCCAGCCGGGAGGCCACCAGTGCGCCGAGCCCGGAGACGTTGCCGTCGTCGACCAGATCGGCTGCTGCGGCGAGCGGCGTGACGCTGCTCAGCGCTGCCGGGTCGTTCTTGGCGTCGGTCAGCACGATCGGGCATTCCGGCCGCAGGAACAAGAAGTCGAGGCCGATCGCGGAGACGTCGGTGACGAGCGCATCGACCTGCGAGAAAGTGGCCACTGGGTCGACAGCCAGGGCAAGATGGCCGTCCTTCGGTGGCGCCGCCGCCAGCAGGCGCAGGATCCCCGCATGGGCTGCCGCGACGTCCCGGTCCCGGCTGTCCGCAATCCGCGGATGCGGCTTGTACAGAACGCGCACGGAGCCCAGCCCGAGCAGCTGCGTCATGATCGGCAAACCGAGCCGGCGGAGCGAGCTCCAGTCGTTGTCCCGGCTGTCGCCCTCCCAGGTCGGGGCGTACATGACCGTCGGCCTTGGCACCTCCGGAACGACCGAGGCCGGAACGAAGTCCAGCGGCGGGCGACCGATGTGCACCAGGCGGCCTTCATCGAACTCCAGCAGGCTCTCAAGGAAGCGCTGCGCGGCGATCTCACCGGCGACGAAGACGCGGTCGTACGCCTTCGCCTGGTTGCTGAAGCTGCTGCGTTTGTCGCTCTCGCCGTGGCCCAGGTGCACGTGTAGCGCCGTCCGCAGCGTCAAGGACTGGAAGTTGAGCGAGTTGTGGTTGACGTAGACCACGACCTTGTGCTGACCGCGCTCGTAGAAGGCCATCAGATCGGCATACGAGGGCACCGCGGCGGTCGGCAGCGACGTCAACCCTCGCACCGCCCGGTATGCGGCGGGCGAACGCAGGACGCAGGCGACCGCCCGTTGGTCGGCGAGCTGCTCCATCACCGGAAGCCATTGTGCGAGCTGGTACAGCTGCGCGGGGGACTCGGCAAAGTGGATCAATACCTCTGCCCGCTCGGCTTCCGGACCGACGACGACCCGGGTGTCGAGGAGCAGGCGGCGATAGATTGCGCGGGCTCTGCGGTCGAGCGAGTATCCGGTGCGGGTGGCGAGGCGGCGCAGGCCAGCGGCGGGGCGTCCGGACTGCACGGCGTCGATGGTAGCGTCCGACGTTCAACAGCGAGTTCGCTTGCGGGGAGACTAAGGAGCGCGATGACACCGTCCCCGTCCGAGGGTGCGGACGGATGATCGGCCTCGTACTGGCGGCCGGCGCCGGGCGGCGGCTGCGGCCACACACCGACCGGCTGCCCAAGACACTGGTGCCGCTCGACGGCGACCGAACCGTGCTGGACGTCATCCTGGCCAACTTCGCCGCAGTCGGCCTGCGCGACGTCGCGGTGGTGGTCGGCTACGCCGCCGACGCGGTGCGGGAGCGCAGCTCCGCCCTGCAGCGCCGGCACGGAGTCTCACTGGAGCTGGTACACAACGACAAGGCGGAGGAATGGAACAACGCCTACTCGCTGTGGTGCGCCCGCGACTACCTCGCCGAGGGGGTGTTGCTGTCCAACGGCGATACCGTCCATCCCGTGTCGGTGGAGGAACGGCTGCTGGCCTCGGTCGGTGAACCGATCCGGATCGCCGTCGACGACCGCAAGGCCCTGGCCGAGGAGGAGATGAAGATCGAGCTGGGTGCCGACGGGGGCGTGGCACGAATCACCAAGCAGATGGACCCTCGCGGCGCGGCCGGTGAGTACATCGGCGTGACGTTGATCGAGCCCGCGGCGGCCGAGCCGCTGACCTCCGCGCTCGAGGAGACGTGGCGCCGCGACCCCGGCCTGTACTACGAGGACGGTTACCAGACCTACCTCGACCGCGGTCTGCGCATCGACGTCTGCCCCATCGGCGAAGTCAGCTGGGTCGAGGTCGACAACAAGGCCGACCTCGCGCGAGCAAGGGCGATCGCGTGCCTCTACTAGCGCGCATGGTGGCCACGCCACTCGTGGTGGACGTACGCCCAGGCGCCGTCAAGGATCTGCCGGAGGTCCTCGCCGACCAGCGGATCTCCACCTCGGGGCGGGTGGCTGTCGCCTTCGGTGAGTCCGGTCAGAAGGTGGCGGCGGAGCTGCTTCCGGCGCTGCGCCAGGCCGACGACTTCTCGATCGGGGAGGCGACGATCGAGGGCGCCACCGAGCTAGCGGACCGCATTCGGGCCGGGTCGTACGATGCAGTGGTGGCCATCGGCGGCGGCCGCGTACTGGACACGGCAAAGTTCGCCAGCACCCGCGTCGGCCTGCCGATGGTCGCGGTGGCGACCAACCTGGCCCATGACGGCATCGCATCCCCGGTCAGCATCCTGGGGTCCGGCCCGCACCGCGGTTCGTACGGGGTGGCGCTGCCCATCGCCGTGATCATCGACCTGGACGTGGTCCGCCGGTCGCCGCGCCGCTATCTCGTTGCAGGAGTCGGCGACGTCGTCAGCAACATCTCCGCACTCGCGGACTGGCAGCTGTCCCACGACGTCACCAACGAGCCGCTCGACGGGCTGGCGATGACGTTGGCGCGTAGGGCGGCCGAGGGGCTGGTGCACCGTAGCGACAGCGTGGAGTCCGACGACTTTCTCGTGTCCCTGGCTGAGGCGCTCGTGCTGTCCGGTCTCGCCATGGCGGTCGCGGGAACGAGCCGCCCGTGCAGCGGCGCCTGCCACGAGATCTCCCACGCCATCGACCAGCGCTTCTCCGACCAGGCGGTGTCGCACGGCGAGCAGGTGGGCCTGGGGGCAGCGTTCGCGAGCTATCTGCGTGGCGACGAAGACGTCGCGATCGAGCTGGCAACCTTCCTGCGGCACCACGGACTGCCGGTCGTTCCCGAGGACATGGGTCTCGACGCCGACCAGTTCAGCGAGGCTGTGCTCTTCGCACCTCGCACCAGGCCGGGCCGGTACACGATTCTGGAACACCTCGACCTGGACGCCGAGGGGATGGCGGACGCGGTCCGCGGCTACATCTCGACCGTCGCAGCTGGGCGGGCGAGGCCGGCAGTCCACTCAGCCAGCCGGGAATAACGCAGCAGGACGGGCACACTGGAGCGCGCATGAAGGTCAGCGTCGTGATCCCGGTCTACAACACCCGGCCGTACCTGGCCGACTGTCTGGACTCGATCCTTTCCCAAGACCTGCCGGCCGTGGAGTTCGAGATGGTGGCGGTGGACGACGGCTCCACCGACGGCTCCGGCGAGCTGCTCGACCAGTACGCCCGGCTGCACCCCAACGTCCGGGTGATCCACCAGGAGAACTCCGGCTGGCCGGGCCAGCCGCGCAACGTCGGTCGGGCTGCCAGCCGGGGTACCTATGTCTTCTTCGCGGACTCCGATGACTGCCTGGGGCCCGAGGCGCTGCGCCGGATGTACGACTTCGCCGTCGCGCATGACAGCGACATCGTCGTGCCGAAGGTCGTGCCGCTCGACGGCCCGCGCAAGCCGGAGTACGGGTGGCGCAAGACCCGGGCAGATGCGGAACTGGACCGGGTGATGAACACGATCGGGCCCTGGAAGCTCTTCCGCCAGGAGTTTCTCGACGAGCACGGCCTCCGCTTTCCCGAGGGAAAGCTGCGGCTGGAGGACGGCATCTTCGTCACCGAGGCCTATCTGACCGCTCGACGGGTCTCCATGCTGGCCGACTACGACTACTACCGAAAGCGGAGGCAGCCTGACAAGGCCAACATCAGCAGCGCACCGGTGGAACCCGAGGACTACATCTCCTCCGTCGCCACGATGATGCAGATCATTCGCCGGCACTGCGCCGACGAGGCCCAGGGGGATGCCCTGATCGCCGGGCTGTATCGGCGGAAGGCACTCAAGTGGTTCCGGCCGGGCCACTTCCCAGACTTCCCGCCAGACCTCCGCGAGACCTGGGTCGAGGTGATCGGGAAGCTCCAGGACGCTCACGTGCCGCCGCGCATCGACGACCTGCTGCCCCTGGTGGAGCGCATCCGCTCGGTGCTGGTCCGGCATGGGGAGACCGCGGCGCTGGTCAGCATCGGCACAGCACAGCGGGCCGGTGCCCCGTTGCAGCTGCTCACGGCAGGCGCCTGGTTCGAGCTGCCCGTCTCAGGGCTGAGGGCCCGTCCGTCCCTGGTGATCGCCCCCGGCCTGCGGCTCGTACCGGCAGCAGCAGCCGCGAAGAAAGTGGCCACGTCACCGCCACCAGCCGGCTTGCTCGATGACCTGGTCGGCGTGGCACGGCGGCACCTGTGGCCCGTCGCGCGCCGGACGATATGGGGTCGGCGGCTATGGGGCTATGTTCGAAAGCAGGTGAACCGCCGGCGCGGCTGACCGTGATCAGGTCACGGGGTGGCTACGGGAGAGTCACAGGGCGGCTACAGGTCGGCACGACCGCAGCCCGGGCATGGTGGATACCACTACCTTCAAAGCGTTAATACACTGTTCGCGTACGGTTGAGCGGCTGCGACTGTGGCGCGCCGGCGGGGAGGCGAGCCCGTTCGGAGTGTTGCAACCAGGAGGTTTTCTTCGGCGATGGGGGACTTGCCGTCTGTCGCAGAGATGCGTCGGGTGACCCAACCGCCGACGGTGATGGGCCGAGCGGGCGCGGAGCATTGGACCGGCACGCTGTACATGCGTCGCATCTCGCCCTACGTCACCCGGGTCTTGCTTCCCACCCGGATCACACCGAACGGCGTGACCGGACTGATGATCCTGTCTGGGGCATGCGCGGGGCTGGCGCTCCTCGTTCCCGGCTGGCCTGGTGCCGTTCTCGCCGTGCTGTTTGCGCAGCTGCAGATGCTGCTGGACTGCTCCGATGGCGAGCTTGCCCGCTGGCAGGGCCGCTACTCGGCCTCCGGTGTTTTCCTCGACAAGCTCGGCCACTACACCGCAGAGGCATTGATTCCGCTGGCTCTCGGCGTACGGGCCGACGGTGGGCTCGGCTCGATCGGTGGCTGGACGACCCTCGGCGCGCTGCTGTCAGTACTCGTGCTGTTCAACAAGTCGCTGAACGACATGGTGCATGCATCCCGGGCGCGCTCCGGACTGGAGCCGCTGGCCGACAGGTCCGAAGTCGGCGCACCGCGGCAGGCCCACCTCCGGCAACTGAGGTCGGTGGCCCGGTTCGTACCGTTCCACCGGGCCTTTCACTCGATTGAGCTCACTCTGCTGGCGCTGCTGGCGGCGGTCGCTGAGCTGTTACTGGGTGGCGGTCTGACGGGGACCCGCGTTCTCGTCGGCGGACTGCTGGCAGCCGCGGCGATCACGGTGCCGGGACACGTGGCCGCCATCCTGACGTCGAGCAAGCTGCGATGACGACCACCGACGCGGCGACCCGGTCCGCCGCGCGGGTGGGAGCCTGCGCGACGTACGGCGTGGTCATCCTCACCATGGGGCAGCGACCCGAGTCGTTGCGGCGGGCAGTCGACTCTGTGCTCGCGCAGCGGGACGTCGAGGTCCAGGTCGTCGTGGTGGGAAACGGCTGTCAACCAGAGGGCCTTCCGCCGCAGGTCAGGACGGTGACCCTGGCGGACAACGTCGGGATCCCGGCGGGACGGAACGCGGGCGTGTCGCTGGTGTCCGGAGATCTGCTCTTCTTCCTCGACGACGACGCGCTGCTGCCGACCGACGACGTGCTGGCACGGATCGCGCAGCGCTTCGAGGAAGACCCGCGGCTCGGACTGCTGCAGCCGCGCATCGCCGACCCCGCCGGTGCGCCGGCGCCACGTCGCTGGACTCCTCGGCTGCATGTCGGCGACCCGGAACGCAGCAGCTATGCGACGGTGGTCTGGGAAGGCGCGGTCGCGCTGCGGCCCGAGGTGTTCGAGCAGGTCGGGGGCTGGGCCGACGAGTTCTTCTACGCCCACGAGGGGATCGACCTCACCTGGCGGGTCTGGGACACCGGATCGGTCGCCTGGTACGCGGGCGACATCGTGGTCCACCACCCGGCCAACAACCCGGCTCGCAACGAGCTGTACTACCGGTACACCGCGCGCAACCGCGTCTACGTCGCCCGCCGCAACCTGCCGCTGCCGCTGGTACCGATCTACCTCACCGCCTGGACGGCGCTGACGGTGATCCGGCTCAAGCCGAGGTCGGCGCTGCGTATCTGGTTTGCCGGTTTCTGGGAGGGCATCGTGACGCCGTGCGGGGAGCGGCGCCCGCTCGGTTGGCGGACCATCGCGAGAATGTCGCTGGCCGGTCGGCCACCGGTGATCTGACTCGTCCCCGCGTTTGCCGCGTCAAGATGGCTAACGTGCGTTCCCAATCGGCCCGGGACACCCGCTAGCCATCTCGAGGCGGCAAACGGCTGGTAGTGAAAGTGCAGCACATGTACCGGCGGTTCAGGTGCTGGTGGAGAGCTCCTCGTTGAGGTGCCAGCCCAGTCCGTCGGTGAGCCGGTCGGCTGCGGCAGGCCCCCATGAGTCGTCGTCGTAGATCTCCAGCGCGGGCGGATGGTCCTGCAACGGCTGGAACGCCCGGAAGGCCTCGGCCAGACCGGCCGAGCTGGTGAACAGCGAGCGGTTCCCGGTCAGCACGTCGTAGATCAGCGAGGTGTAGGGCGCCATCGCGCCATCGGCGACGTTCTCCAGGTTGAGCCGGGTTGCACTCTCCGCAGGCTCCGGCTCCGGTCCCGGCTTCTTCACCGTCATGTCGATCTCGATTGCCCCGTTGCCCTTGAGGTCGAACTCCAGCACGTTGGGATACGGGCCGGCCGAGTGCAGTGGCCCCTCGGCCCGCTTGAAGATCAGGCTCACCCGTTGCGCACTGGTCGCCATCTTCTTTCCGGTCCGCAGCAGGAACGGCACGTCCCGCCATCGGTCGGTGTCGATCCACAGCCGGGCTGCGACGTAGGTGTCGGTCGTCGAATCGGGCGCGATGCCCTCCGTCTCCCGGTAGCTTCGGTACTGCCCGAGCACCACCTCGTCGGTGTCCAGTGGCCGGAACGCGGCGATGACGGCCTCGCGTGCAGTCTGCAGGTCCTCCGCGGACATGCTCACCGGGGGTTCCATCGCCACCTCGGCCGCTACCTGGAAGAGGTGGGTGACCAGCATGTCCAGCGCCGCGCCGGTGGCGTCGTAGAACTCCGCACGATCGGCGATGTCCAGGTCCTCCGGTACGTCGATCTGTACCTGCGCCAGATGTTCTGCGCTCCAGGCGTCACCGAACAGCCGGTTGGCGAAGCGCACCAGGTGCAGGTTCTGGGTCGCCTCCTTGCCCAGGAAGTGGTCGATCCGGTAGACCTGCTCCTCGTCGAAGGTGCTGTGCACCAGCTCGTCGAGCTCACGGAAACTCTCCATCGATGTGCCGTACGGCTTTTCGTAGATGGCCTTGGCGTTCTCGGCCAATCCGTGTTCTTTGATCGCCTTGGTGGTCTCGGCGAAGGCGCTGGGCGGAATCGCCAGGTAGTGGATCAAGGACGGCCTGTCGCCGAGCTGCTGCTCCGCATCGGAGATCACGTCCAGCAGCCTGCCCGGGTCGGACTTCTGGAAGCCGCCGCCGGCGAAGGACAGCTGTTTGGCGAAGTCGTCGAACCGGGTCAGGTCAGCGTCGGGGGCGAACTCGGTCAGCGACTCGCGTACGCGCTGCCTGAAGTCCTCGTGGGCGACGTCACCCCGCCCATTGCCGACCAGGTGGAACCGTTTCGGCAGCAGGTCGCGGCTGAACAGCTCGTACATGGCTGGCAGCACCATGCGCTTGGCGAGGTCACCGGTCGCTCCGTAGAGGACGAAGACGGTGGGGGTGTCAGGGCTGTCCGGATCGGGCATGGGCCAAGTATGTCTGGCGGTCGGTGGTGGCGCGCCGCCGCACCAAGTCGATCAGCGCGAAGAGCAGCGCGACGGCCACCAAGATGATCGTGGTCCGCAGGCTGACCGACAGCGCCACGGCGTAGTCCCCGTGTGAGCTGGCGAGGCTGGCGAAGAACTGGGCCAGCACGACCGCGACACCGATCGCTGATCCGACCCGCTGCGCGGTCTGCAGCATGCCACCGCCGGACCCTGCTCGCCTCGGGTCCACTTCGGCCAGAGTGAGCGTCACGTTCGGGCTGATCACCAGGCCGCCGCCCACCCCTGTGAAGAAGAGGACCGGCGCCAGCTTGAGCCCGACGAGTCCTTCCAGGTTCGGAACGAGCAGGTCGATGACCACCAGCCCGACGACCACCATGACCAGGCCGAGGACCACGAGCAGCCGGCCGATCCGCTGCACCCATC
>JBKPNA010000421.1:0-2882 GCA_046765695.1 Actinomycetota bacterium
CACCAGGGCAACTGCGTCGGCAACCTCCACCGGAATCGACATGCTGTCTGCACTCCCTCTGCTCTTGGTCGCTGTGCCAATTCTCGGGGGGACACCCCCGAGAACCCCCGGGGGTCTCGTCACTCGGCAAGGACGCGGACGTCCCACGAGGCGAGTTCCAGCTCGGTCACGGGCTCGCCGTCCTGATCCAGCACATCCGCCATGGCTGCCGGCAGCGAGAGCCGGGTGGCTGTCCAGCTCCAGTTGTGCACGACGTGAATCCGCTCGCCGTCGGAGTTGGTGGCGGAGTGCACCGTCACGGAGGCGGGCAGCGACTCCCAGCGCTGCTCGGGGGTGGGGTCCAGCCATCGCACCAGGTCGGCGGCGAGGGCTGGGTTGGGCACGGTACCGACCGTGGTGATGCGGCCGCGACTGTGCTCAATGGACACCACGGAGGAAAACCGGCCGAAGTGGGGGTGGTCGTAGCCGAGAACGCCCTTGGCGCCCTCGGTGATCAGTCCGTCGGCCCAGTCCGTCGCGGCCGCGCCGTCCGACAGGGCGATTCCGTCGGTCTCGGCAACGACGGTCAGCGGTTCGGTGAGGTTCGAGAACTCCTGATAGCGGACCCCGGCGGCGTGCGCCAACATCGCTGGCTTGACGCCAGTCCGGGCGCGGCCCTCATGGTCGCCGTACGCGGAACGCGGCCCGAGCACCAGGTGTCCACCTGCAGCGGCGTACTCACCCAGCCAGAGCAGCAGGTCGTCGTCGGCGACCAGCAGCCCAGGCACCACTAACACCGGAAGCTCCTCGGCAACGGCCGGGGGCTCCAGCAGACGCTGGCCGTCCGGTCCGATGAGCTGCACGTCGTGCAGCAACCGGGCCGGCACTCTGGCATCGAAGGTGCCGCGGTAAAAGGCTTCGAAGATGCGGTGATAGGAGCGTTGGTCGACGTCATGCGGGGACCACACGCCACTGGCGCCCGGGCGCGGGAATGCGGCCTGGTAGGCCAGACCCCACTTGGACCGCGCGGAGTAGAGCAACCCGATCTTCGCATCCGGGCGCAGCCCGACCACCCGGGAACCTGCCTGCCGCAGCTCTGCGCCGAGCTGGGCGAGCTCGCCGTACACCCTGCCCGGCTGCTGATCGTGGGGCAGGATGCCGATCCAGTACGTCTCGGCGCCGAAGTGGTTGGTGTGCCAGTGCCAGTACTCGATCATCTCGGCACCGCGGGCGACGAATGCCCACGCGGCCTGTCGCCACTGGCCGTCGTACGGCGGGAAGTTCATCGCCGACCCACCGATGGCGCCGGCGTTGGTCTCGGTGATCAGGAAGGGCGCCTGCTTGGTGGCGTGCATCCGATCCGCAGCCAGGAACAAGCTCCACGCGCCCGATGAGGTCCAGCCCTGCGGGGCGGTCTCGGTGCTGGGAACGGTCAGGGCGTCCTGCATCGCGTAGTAGGGGTTTCCTGCGGTGATGTCGAGCACGGCCCCCAGGTTGGCGTCGTCAATGGTCGGCCGATCGTAGGCGATGCAGGTGGTGACGAACTGGTCGTCGCGGGCGTACTCGCGGACGATCCCAGCCTGCCATGCGATGAACTCCGTGGTCAGCTTGGCCTGAAAGGTCCGCCAGGCTAGGTCGTACTGAGGTTGCCAGTTGCCATCGGGCCGCCACAGGTCGGCCCAGGTGCTCAGCTTGTGTGACCAGTACACCAGCCCCCAGGCCTCGTTGAGCGCCTGCACCGAGCCGTAGTGCTGGCGGAGCTCGTCGACGAACCGTTGGAAGACGCCCTCGTTGTGGAACAGCAGCAGGCCGGGCTCGTTGTCCACCTGGAAGCCGATGATCGCCGGGTGGTCGGCGTACCGGGCAGCAATCTTCCGGACAACCCGTTCCGCGTGGAACCGGAAGGCGGGGTGGCTGTAGTCGACCTCCTGACGGCCGCCCCACGGCACCCGTTGGCCCGTCGCGCTCTCGCCGGCGATCTCCGGGTAACGACGCGCCAGCCATGGCGGCACGGCGTAGGTCGGGGTGCCGAGGACGACCTGGATGCCGCGCTCGCGGGCCCCGTCCAGAACCGGAGCGAGCCACTCCAGGTCGAACTGGCCGTCCGCCGGCTCCCAGGTCGTCCAGACCGACTCGCCGACCCGAATGACCGAGAACCCTGCCTCGGCCATCAGGTCGAGATCGGTGTCCAGTCGAGGGCTCGGTTGGTACTCGTGGTAATAGGCAGCGCCGAAGAGCACCCGGGTTCGGAGGGTAATCATGGCTCGTGTCCTTTCTCGACAGATCAGGCCTTGACGCCGCCGGTGGCAAGTCCGGACTGCCAGTAGCGCTGCAGGAACAGGAACACGAATACGATTGGCACGATCGACAGCAACGATCCGGTGATGATCGTGGAGAACAGGGCCTGTGATCCGGACCCGGCGCTGGCCGTCGACTGCCACAACGCCAGCCCGACCGGCAGCGGGAACTTCTCCGGCGTGTTCAACATGATCAACGGCAGGAAGTAGTTGTTCCAGGTCGCCACGAGCTGGAACAGCAGCACCGTGACCGCGCCCGGCATCAGCAGCCGGAAGGCAACGGTGAAGAAGATCCGCAGCTCCCCCACGCCGTCGACCCGCGCCGCCTCGATCAGCGTGCTGTCGACGGCGTCGGCGGCGTAGACCCGCATCAGGTAGACCCCGAACGGGCTGGCCAGCGACGGCAGGATGATGGCCCAGTAGGTGTCGGTCAGCTGCGCCCGGGCGAACAGCAGGTAGGTCGGCACCGTCAAGGCCGCGATCGGGATCATGATGGCACCGAGGATGATCGCGAACAGCGCGGTGCCACCGGGGAACCGGTACTTGGCGAACCCGTAGCCTGCCGCCGTGGCCAGGAACGCCGCTCCGACGGCGCTGACCACGGCG
>JBKPNA010000422.1:0-5259 GCA_046765695.1 Actinomycetota bacterium
CACGTGCACATGCAGATGCGGAACCGACTGGCTGACCACGTTGTTGACCGCCACGAAGGTGCCCTGAGCCTCCAGCGCCTCGACGACGGCACCCGCCACCCGCTGCACCTCGGTGAGCAGCGGAGTCATCAGGTCCGTGGAAAGCTCCAGCAGGGTGTCGACGTGGCGTACCGGAGCGACCAGTACGTGGCCCTTGAACACGGGTCGGTGGTCCAGGAAGGCCACGACCTCGTCTGTGCGCAGCACCACCGCCGCGTCGAGCTCGCCGGCGACGATCTGGCAGACCACATCGCTCACTCGCGAATGGTAGTGGTCACGCCCGGAGGTTCGTCGGGACCCGCGCCGCCCAGGCGCCGCCCAGGCGCCGCCCGGGCGGCGCCTCGCGGCGTTCTCCTCAGTCGAGATACGACCCGGTATCCCTCCCTCGTCGGCCTTGCGAGCCATCCACCCGGACGACGCAGGACCCTCGACGAACCTCCGGGCGCAACCACTAGCGACAACCCTGGACACCGAAGAGGCAGTTCCGTAGCATCGAATACATGTTCGAATCCGGCCTAGCGTATGCCCCACCAGGGTGGCCCGACGAGGTCCGGCCACCAGGCGCCCCGGACTGGGAGGTGACCGCGACGGCGTACCTGCTTGACTGCTGCCCGGCCGACTTCAGATCCTACCGGGTGCTGCGCAACCACCCGATCGTGCTGGCCGAGTTCGCCCGGCACTTCGTCGAGGGCCAGAGTCAGGCAGCACAAGAGGGACTGGCTGCGGCCCGGACGGGGCTGCAGGACTTCGTCGAGCCCCAGGTACTGGAGGAGGCGACCCAGGCCTGGCTGGAGCAGTCGGCGCGCTTGGTCCGGACCCGCCGGGCTGTGGCGATGGTCGAGGCAGTGCTGCGCGGCCGCACTTTCGTCCCCAAGATGTAAGCCGCGGAATCACCTCTCCGGGCTCGCTCAGGCTCGGCCCGTAATATCGGCCCCATGCCGGCCCAACGATTCGCCTTGCTGCGCTCGATCTCCGGCCCGCAGGACCTCCGTGGGCTGGCCCCGGAACAGCTCGGCGAGCTGAGCCGGGAGATCCGAGAGTTCCTCGTCGACCACGTCAGCCAGACCGGCGGCCATCTGGGGCCAAACCTCGGAGTTGTCGAGCTGACCATCGCGATGCACCGGGTGTTCGAGTCGCCACGGGACCCGATCATCTTCGACACCGGTCACCAGGGCTATGTGCACAAGATCTTGACGGGCCGGCAGGACCGGTTTCCGACCCTGCGCCAGCGGCACGGGCTGTCCGGCTACCCGAGCCCGGAGGAGTCCGAGCACGACTGGGTCGCCAACTCGCACGCCTCCACGGCGCTGTCCTACGCCGACGGTCTGGCCAAGGCGCTGCGCATGCGGGGCCGGCCGGGGACCGTGGTGGCGCTCGTCGGTGACGGCTCGCTGACCGGCGGCATGGCATGGGAGGCGCTGAACAACGTCGCGAGCACCGACGACCTGCCGCTGGTGATCATCGTCAACGACAACGGCCGCAGTTACACCCCCACGGTTGGCGGCCTGGCCAACCACCTGAGCGCGTTGCGCACCAACCCCCGCTACGAGCAGATTCTCGAAGTGGTCAAGCGGAGCGTCAGCCGGGCCCCGCTGGTGGGCACCACGGCGTACGACATCCTGCACGGCATCAAGATCGGGTTGAAGGACGTGCTGGCCCCGCAGGGACTCTTCGCCGACCTGGGACTGAAGTACGTCGGGCCGATCGACGGCCACGACATCGCGGCGGTGGAGCGGGCGCTGCAGCAGGCCCGCCAGTTCGGCGGTCCGGTACTCGTGCACTGCCTGACCCGCAAGGGCAACGGATTCAAGGCGGCCGAGGACCACGAGGAGGACCGGCTGCACGCCGTCGGCAAGATCGACGCGCTGACCGGGGCGGCCATCGGCAGTGCGGGCCAGACCATGACCGACGTCTTCTCCGAGGAACTGCTGCGACTCGGCAGCACCGACGAGCGAGTGGTGGCGGTTACTGCGGCCATGCTCTACCCGACCGGGCTGCACCGGTTCGCCCACGCCTTTCCCGACCGGTGCTTCGATGTCGGCATCGCCGAACAGCACGCGGTGACCTCCGCAGCGGGGCTCGCCATGGGGGGCTTGCACCCGGTCGTCGCGATCTATTCCACGTTCCTGAACCGGGCGTTCGACCAGCTGCTGCTGGATGTCGCGCTGCACCGCTGCGGGGTCACCTTTGTACTGGACCGGGCAGGCGTGACGGGTCCGGACGGGCCAAGCCACCACGGCATGTGGGACATGTCGATCGCCCAGCTGGTGCCGGGTCTGCACCTGGCCGCGCCGCGCGACGGCACCCGGCTGCGGGCGGCCCTGGCCCGGGCGCTGACCATCGACGACGCTCCGTCGGTGCTGCGGTTCAGTAAGGACAAGGTGCCACCGGACCTGGTGGCAGTCGATGAGATCGACGGCGTTGACGTGCTGCTGCGGACCGAGCAGCCGCGGGTCCTAGTGGTCGCCTTCGGCCCGCTCGCAGCCATCGGTGTCGCGGTGGGGGAGCGGCTGGCCGACCAGGGGATCGGGGTCACGGTGGTGGACCCGGTGTGGGCGCTGCCGGTGAACCCAGCACTGGTCCGACTCGCCGGTGAGCACGAGCTGGTGGTCACCGTCGAGGACAACGGGGTGATCGGCGGATGTGGCGCCCGGCTGGCCCAGGAGATGCGCAGGGCAGAGGTGCGTGCGCCGCTGCGCGAGTTCGGCCTCCCGCAGCGGTTCCTGGAGCATGGCAGTCGGGCCGAGCTGCTGGCCGAGGTCGGGCTCACCCCGCAGGAGATCGCGCGATACGCCGTAGAGGCCATCGCCCGCGCCGATGAACCGCTGGAGCAGTCAGTCAGCAACGCCGACTCCGACGCCTAGATCTGGCGAAAACCGGTCAGATACGACAGTGAAATCGGCGAGTCGACTGTCGTATGTGACCGGTTTCGGAGGGAATGGAGTCGTCAGGGAGTGGCGACGCCTGGCGGCAGGAGGCGGCGGCCGAGCACGCGCTCCGAGACGCCGGTCCGGTCCAGGTATGGGGTGATGCCGCCCAGGTGGAAGGGCCAGCCGCCACCAAGGATCAGGCAGAGGTCGATGTCCATCGGTGCCTCGACCACGTCATCGGCCAGCATCAGCCCGATCTCCTCCGCCAATGCGTTCAGCGCCCGCTCCCGGACCTGCTCGACGGTGCTCGGCCGGTCGCCCACGCGCAGCAACGCCTGAGTGTCGTCTGAGACGTAGGGCTTGCCCTCGGGTGTCCAGTCGTACACGCCCGTACGCCCGGACTCGACCAGCGCCCTGAGGTTGGCCGACACCGGGAACCTGTCACCGAAGGCGGCGTACAGGCTCTCGCCCACGTGGAGCACGATCGCCGGCCCCACCAGCTGCACGAGCTGAAATGGGGTCATCGGCAGCCCCAGGGGCTGCAACGCTGCGTCGGCCACGGGCAGCGGGGTGCCTTCGTCCACGGCGGCGAAGACCTCGCCCATCATCCGCAGCAACAGCCGGTTGACCACGAACGCCGGGGCGTCCTTGACCAGTACGGCGTTCTTCTTCAGCTGTTTGGCGACCGCCAGGGCAGTGGCCAACGTGGCATCGTCGGTTCGCTCACCGCGGACCACCTCGAGCAGCGGCAGCACCGCCACCGGGTTGAAGAAGTGGAAGCCGACCGCTCGCTCCGGATGCTCGAGATCGATCGCCATCTGGGTGATCGACAGCGAGGAGGTGTTGCTCGCCAGCACGCAGCTCGGGTCGACATGTTTCTCCAGGTCGGCGAAGACTTGTTGCTTGGTCGACAAATCCTCGAACACCGCCTCGATCACGAAGTCGCAGTCGGCGAAATCTGCCAGGTCGGTGGTGCCGCTGAGCGATGCCCGCAGCCGGTTCGCCCCGTCGGCGGAGATCCGCTTCTTGCCCAGCAGCTTGTCGATCTCGCCGCGGACCACCCCGAGGCCCCTGTCCACCCGCTCCTGGTCGAGATCGGTGATCACGACCGGCAGTTCGAGGCGATGCAGGAACAGGGTGGCGAGCTGGCTGGCCATCAGGCCCGCGCCGACGACGCCGACTTTGGTCACGGGCCGCGCCAGGGCGGGATCCGGCGCGCCGGCCGGCTTCCGGCCGCGCTTGCGGACCAGGTCGAACGCGTACAGGCTGGCCCGGAGCTCCGGCGTCATGATCAGGTCGGCCAGCGCCTCATCTTCGGCCGCGTACGCGCTGGCCCGGTCCGTGGTCCGCGCCGTCGACATCAGCTCCAGGGCCCGGTACGGGGCCGGTGCCGCGCCGCCGACCTTGAGATCGACGAAGGCCCGGGCCTCGGCCAGCGCCGCGTCCCAGTCGGCCTCGCTGCGGTCGACCGGCGCCCGGTCCACGGTCACGCTGCCGGCCACCACCTGGCCGGCCCAGTCCAGCGAGCGTTCCAGGAAGTCCGCGCCCTCGAACATCGCGTCGGCGAGCCCGAGAGCGTACGCGCCGCGCCCGTCGAGCATCCGGTTCTGGCTCAGCGGGTTCTGCAGAATCAGCGTGACCGCGCGCTCGATCCCGATCAGGCTGGGCACCAGGTACGTCCCGCCCCAGCCTGGCACCAGTCCGAGGAAGCACTCGGGCAGGGCGATGCCGGCGGCAGCGGCCGAGA
Organism: Actinomycetota bacterium; assembly: GCA_046765695.1. Classification (GTDB taxonomy): domain Bacteria; phylum Actinomycetota; class Actinomycetes; order Propionibacteriales; family Propionibacteriaceae; genus Microlunatus. The sequence continues at coordinate 4,657 of JBKPNA010000422.1, forward strand.
CCGTGCGGTAGTGGCAGTGCAGCGTCACCTCGAGCCCGCCGCCGAGTGCCATTCCGTTGATCAGCGCGAAGGTCGGCACCCTGGAGCTGTGCAGCTTGTCCAGCACGGCGTGGCCGATCCGGCCGATGGCCAGGGCTTGCTCGCGGCTGGTGATGGTGCCCATCGCCGAAAGATCGGCCCCGGCCGCCAGGATGAACGGCTTGCCGGTGACCAGGATGGCGGCGATGTCAGTGCGGGCGCGGGCGGCGTCCAGCGCAGCGTTCAGCTCGCCGAACCCCCGCGGCCCGAGGGTGTTGGGCCGGGTGTGGTCCTTGCCGTTGTCCAGGGTGATTAGCACCGCGGTGCGGCTGACATGTGGCAGGGTGACGTCCCGGCTGAGCGCCCTGGTTACCACCTCGTCACCGGCGACGGCGGCCGCCTGCTCGATCAGCTCGCCCAGCTCGTGGTCATTCACGCCGCAGTCTCCACTTCTGACAAGTCGGAGAGGGAGTGATGCGGGTTCTCCCAGATCACCGTGCCGCCCATACCGAGGCCGATGCAGAGCGTGGTCAGGCCATAGCGCACTTCGGGGTGCTCGCGGAAGGCGCGGGCCAGGTGAATCAT
>JBKPNA010000423.1:0-7817 GCA_046765695.1 Actinomycetota bacterium
TGCAAGTCCTGTGCCGCTCGATGCTCGTCCCGCCGCTGGGTCACCGGGGTCAGGATCAGGCTGTGGCCGTGTTTCTCCGCGGCCGCGTAGAGACCCTCGAGGAGGTCGAACTGGAAGGTTCCGATGCTGACGCCGAACATGACACCGATCAGCCGGGACTTCTGACCGGCCAGGGACCGCGCCCGGACATCGGGTCGATACCCCAACTCGCGCACAGCTGCCAACACCCGCTTGCGGGTAGCGGCGCTGGCGCCGGGCGCGTCGCGCATCACGATGGAGACGAGTGCCCGGGAGACGTCGGCGTACTTGGCGACGTCGTTCAATGTGACGCGCCGAGCGGGCCAGCCTCCCTCCTCGGTCATGGCAGCGATTGCCGGGTTTGGCCTTGCGGTGGCACTTCGCCAGCCTATGGCGCCAGCACGACCAGGCGCTGGTCCAACAGCTCGGCGATCGCGTACTTGACTCCCTCCCGCCCTTGGCCGCTGTCCTTCACTCCGCCGTACGGCATGTGGTCGGCCCGGAATGCCGGGGTGATGTTGACCAGCACGCTGCCCGCCTCGGCTTCCCGGGCGAACTGCAGGGCCGATCCAAGGTCGCTGGTGAAGATGGCGGTATTGAGCCCGTAGCGGGCCGAGTTGACCTCCTCGATCCCCTCGGCCACCGACCCGACCGAGCGGATGGACACTACCGGCCCGAAGACCTCCTCGCACACCACCCGCGCACTCGCAGGCACATCGGCGAGCACGGTCGGCCGTAGGCAGGTCCCCTCAAGGGTGCCGCCCGTGGCCACCCGGGCACCGCCGTCGACTGCCTCAGCGATCCACGACTCGAGCCGGTCACGGGCTTGGTCGCTGATCACCGGTCCGACGACCGTGGCCGGGTCCTTGGTGTCACCGACGGGCAGCTGCTCCACTGCAGCGGCGAGCAGGGTCGTGAACTCCTCTGCTACCGGTTCCTCGACATAGATCCGCTGCACCGACACACAAGCCTGCCCACTGAAGGTGTAGCCACCGGTGACCACCGCGTCCACGGCACGCCGCAGGTCGGCGTCGGCGGCGACCACCATGGCGGTGTTCGAGCCGAGCTCGAGCACATGGCGCTTGCGGGGAGAGGCCGCCTTGAGCTTCCAGCCCACCTCGGCCGAGCCGGTGAAGGTGATCACTGCGACATCGGGATGCTCGTTCCAGATCGGCACGATCGACTCCGGCCGACCGGTCACGATGTTCAGCCAGCCGGCCGGCAGCCCGGCCTCGGCCATCGTCTCGGCCAGTAGGCCCGCGGTCAGCGGCGTACGCTCCGACGGCTTGAGCACCACCGCGCAGCCGGCCGCCAGGGCCGGCGCCACCTTGTGCAACACCAGGTTGAGCGGGAAGTTGAACGGGGTGATGGCGGCGACCACGCCGAACGGTTGGGGAATGGTGAAGCCGACCGGGGTGACCCCTGGGCTGATCTCGTCGAACTGCACGGCCTCGGCGGGCAGCCGGCGCGCCTCCTCGGCGGCGATCCGCAGGGTGGAGACGGCCCGGCTTACCTCGACCCGGGCTGCTGCGATGGGCTTGCCTGCCTCGGACCGGAGCAGTTCGGCGAAGTCCTCGGACCGCTCGGCGACCAGCCGGCTGGTCGTTAGCATCAGGTCGGCTCGCTTGGCCGGGGCCCAGCCGGTGAGCATGGCGTTCTTGGCCGCCGTAACCGCCTCCGCGGCCTGTTCGGGGCTGGCCACGGCGACGGTGCCGACCAGGGTCTGGTCGAACGGGTCATGCACCTCGAAGGTGTCGGCCCCGGGGACCCACTCGCCATTGATGAAGAGGTTCTGTTCACGCATGAAAGGCTTCTCTTTTTGCTAGTTGGTGGTTGGGACAGCGGATCGGCAACGCGCCAGGACCGCCTCGGTGAACTTCGCCGTGCCGGTCGTGCCGCCCAGATCGCGGGTCCGTACCCCATCGGCGAGGGCCGCCTCGAAGGCGGCGACCAGGGCGGCGCCGGCCTCGGCCTCGCCGAGATGGTCCAGCATCATCGCGGCGGCCCACAGCTGCCCGACCGGGTTGGCGACGCCCTGGCCCGCGATGTCCGGGGCCGACCCGTGCACGGGCTCGAACATGGACGGGTGGTCCTTGGGGGGATTGATGTTGCCGCTCGGCGCCACCCCGATGGAGCCGGCGACGGCCGCGGCCAGGTCGGACAGGATGTCGCCGAACAGGTTGGACGCCACGATCACGTCCAGGCTCAACGGCTTCAGCACGACCCGGGCGGCCAGCGCGTCGACCAACATCTTGTCAAGGGTGACATCCCCGGCCTGGTCGACGACCCCGGCCACGACCTCGTCCCAGAACGGCATGCTGTGGATGATGCCGTTCGACTTGGTGGCTGAGGTGAGCAGTCCGCGACGGGACCGGGCCTGCTCGACGGCGTACTCCGCCACCCGGGTCACGCCGGTCCGGGTGAAGACCGCCTCCTGCACTGCCATCTCCTCCGCCCGGCCGCGGTAGAGGCGCCCGCCCACCTCGGAGTACTCGCCCTCGACATTCTCCCGGACGATGACCATGTCCAGGCCCTCGGCGTTCCGCAGCGGCGACTGCACGCCGGGCAGGATGCGGACCGGCCGCAGGTTGACGTACTGCAAGAACTCGCGGCGGATCGGGATCAGCAGACCCCACAGCGTGACGTCGTCGGGGATGTCCGGGGCGCCGACCGCCCCGAGCAGGATCGCGTCCCCATCGGCCAGCTGGTCGATGCCGTCGACCGGCATCATCCGGCCGTGGGCCCGGTAGTGGTCCGATCCCCAGGTTCGCTCCCGCCAGGTGATCGTGAAGTCCCGGTCGGCGGCCAGAGCGTCGACGCAGGCGATGGCGGCCGGCATGACTTCCTGGCCGATGCCGTCCCCGGCGATCACATCGACCTGGTAGGCCGCCCGGGTCGTCATGCCGGGGAGCGGGCGGGCAGCAGGCTGCTGACCCGGTCGGCGATCCGCGAGGGAGACAGGCCGTGCTTGTCCAGTAGGAAGTCGTTCCCCGCGGACTCGCCCCAAACGTCGTCCAGCCCGATCCGCTCGATCTTTGGACTGGCGCCGGCACCGGTCAGCACCTCGGCGACCAGCCCGCCCAGCCCGCCGTGCACCGAGTGCTCCTCGACTGTCACGACCAGCGGGACAGTGCCGATCGTGGCCACCAACCCGGCGGCGTCGAGCGGCTTGAGCGAGGGGACGTGGATCACCGTTGCCGAGGTTCCGCCCTGTTCAAGCTGGTCAGCGGCCTGTAGCACCCGCGAGGTCTGCGACCCTGTGGAGACCAGGGCGACGTCGCCGCCCGAGCGCAGCTGGTGCACCGCGCCCGGGGAGAAGGCGTAGTTCGCCTCGAACAGCTCCGGCACACCGTCCCGGGCCAGTCGCAGGTACACCGGGCCCTCGTACGCGGCTGCCCAGTCCATCATCGCCAGCAGCTCCGTCTCGTCGGCCGGCGCCAACACGGTCATCTCCGGCATGGCCCGCATGATCGCCAGATCCTGGACGTCGAGGTGGGTCTTGCCTACGGCCCCGATCAGCAGGCCGGAGTACGACGCGACGATCTTGACGTTCGCGTGGCTCTGGGCGACCAGCATCCGGATCGGGTCGAGGGCGCGGTGAGTGAAGAAGACTGTGAAGGAGGAGGTCCAGGGCACGAAGCCGACGGAGGCGAGCCCGGCGGCCGCCCCGATCAGGTTCTGCTCCGCGATACCCATCTGGAAGAACCGGTCCGGATGGGCCCGGGCGAACTTGTCGGCCTTGGTCGAGTTGGCCAGGTCGCCGTCCAGCACCACCGTACGGGGGTCGGCATGGCCCAGCTCGACGAGCTTCTCGCCCCAGACGTCGCGCATCGCTTTCATGCCCGTACTCCGTCCGCAACGTTCTTGAGGGGTTCGGGGGGTGTCCCGCCGGAATTGGACACGTGCTCGGCGAAGCCCTCCGGGAAGTTGTCCAGGAAGTCGATCTCGTCCGGCTCGAGTTCCCGGCGGGCCCGTTCGAAGTCCTCCGGGGTAGGAACGATGCTGTGCCAGGTGTGCTGTCCCTCGGCCAGTGACAGCCCTTTGCCCTTGACCGTGTGCGCCAGTAGGACCGTGGGCCGGCCGTGGGGGTCGCCCGCTCGGGCCAGCCGGAAGGCGTGGCCGATCTGGTCGTAGTCGTGGCCGTTGATTTCGATCACCCGCCAGCCGAAGGCCTGGAAGACCGCGGACAGGTCGACTCCGTACCACGGGTCGCGCCGGTCACCGCGATCGGTGAGTGTGGTCTCCGCGGTGGACGGCAGGCCGAACTGCTGCAGGCCGTTCCGGTCGACGATTGCGGTCAGGTTCGTCACCTTGTAGCGCGCGGCAACCTGAACCGCCTCCCAGACCATGCCCTCCTGGATCTCGCCGTCACCCATCAACACGAAGGTGTGGAAGTCCTTTCCCGCCAGGCGGGCGCCGAGGGCCATGCCGAGTCCCGCTGACAGGCCCTGACCCAGCGAGCCGGTCGAGGCGTCCAAGCCGGGGAGCCGGGTGACGTCGGGATGGCCTTGGAGTCGCGAGTCGCCCTTGTCGAAGCTGGACAGCTCATCGACATCGAGGTAGCCGCGCAGCGCCAGTACCGCGTAGAGACCGATCGCAGCGTGTCCCTTGGACAGGATGAACCGGTCGCGGTCCGGCCAATCGGGCTCCTCAGGTCGGACCCGAAGTTCGCCGAAGTACAGGCTGACCAGCAGATCCATCATCGACAGCGGACCGCCGATGTGGCCGGCCTTGTTGCTGGTCACCGTTTTGATCACTTCCCACCGCGCGCGGCGGGCCAGGCTCGGCAGGTCAGGCTCTTGATGGCGGACGATGGCACTGGCACTCAAGTGAAGCTCCTCATATGTACAAACGTTAGTACAAAGATTGCGCAAGGCACAAGTTGCCGCGTCAGCCGAACCATCCATTGAGTGATTTGTCCGGACAAATGTTGACAGCCGGCGGTCGCACACCATAGCGTTTGCCAGGTCCGCCCAGCACGCGAAGGAGGGTTATGAGCAGAGCTCACTCGGGTGTGGGCGAGGCTCCCTTTGAGGTCATCACCTTCGGCCGCAGTGGTGTGGACATCTATCCCGAACAGGTCGGCGTCGGCCTGGAGGACGTACAGACCTTCGGCAAGTACCTCGGCGGCACCACGGCCAACGTTGCGGTCGCCGCCGCCCGGCTGGGCCGGCGTGCCGCGATCATCACCGGAGTGGGTGACGACCCGTTCGGCCGCTACGTCCGTCAGCAGCTCCGCGCGCTCGGCGTCGACGACCGTTTCGTGGTGACCAGCACGGAGTACCCGACGCCGGTGACCTTCTGCGAGATCTTCCCGCCCGACAACTTCCCGCTGTACTTCTACCGCCGGCCCAGCGCGCCAGACATGCAGGTGCAGCCGGACGACATCGACTTCGACGCCGTACGCGCGGCGCAGGTGATGTGGCTCTCAGTCACCGGCCTGAGCGAAGAGCCCAGCCGCGAATCGCACCACGCCGTGCTCCAGACTCGGGCCCGCAAGCCTCTCACCGTGCTGGACCTCGACTATCGCCCGATGTTCTGGGTCGATGCCGCGGCTGCCCGGGAACAGGTGCAGCGGGCCCTGCCGCAGGTCACGGTGGCGCTCGGCAACCATGAGGAGTGCGAGGTCGCCACCGGCGAAACCGACCCCGACAGGGCAGCCGACGCGCTGCTGGATGCCGGAGTGGAGCTCGCGATCGTCAAGGGCGGCCCCCGCGGGGTGCTGGCCAAGACGCGTACGGAGCGGACCACGGCCCCGCCGATCCAGATCCAGCCGCTCAACGGTCTGGGGGCCGGTGACTCCTTCGGCGGCTCGGTGTGCCACGGCCTGCTGGCCGGCTGGCCGCTGGAGAAGGTGCTGCGGTACGCCAACGCAGCCGGGGCGATCGTGGCCTCCCGGTTGGAGTGCTCGACGGCGATGCCGACCCAGGCCGAGATCGAAACGCTGCTCGCCGGCGGCAATCCCAACGAGCACCTGGCGCAGGACCCGGAACTGGGCGAGTTCCAGCAAGGGAGGACGACCCCCCTTCGACCCCCCGAGAAAGATAGGTTCGAAAGCGCGGGCCGACGATGACCGCGACCGTACCTGGCAAGGTCGCCACCGACGGCTTTGCCGCTACGATCGCCGAGCTGACCGAGATCCGGGCTGCCGACCCCGGCCAGATCCGCCGACGGTTCACCACCCGGCGTCGCCGAGACCTGCTCGGACCGGACGGGCGGCTGATGATCGTAGCCTGCGACCATCCGGCCCGCGGCGCCCTCGGTGCCGGCGGCAGGAATTTGGCCATGGCCAGCCGGACCGACCTGCTGGCCCGGCTGGTCACCGCGCTGTCCCGGCCGGGGGTCGACGGCGTGCTGGCCACGGCCGACGTTATCGAGGACCTGCTGCTGCTCGGGGCCCTGGAGGGCAAGGTGGTGTTCGCCTCCCTCAACCGTGGTGGGCTGCAAGGCTCGGTGTTCGAGATGGACGACCGGCAGACCGGTTACGACGTTGCCGGGGTGGCCGACAGCGGACTGGACGGCGGCAAGATGCTGGTCCGGATCGACCTGGCGGATCCCGGCACGGTCGCCACTCTCGAGTACTGCGGGCGGGTGGTGACCGAGTTGAACCGGACCGGGCTGGTCGCGATGGTGGAGCCGTTCCTGTCCAGCCGGGTGGACGGCAAGACCGGTAACGACCTGTCGCCGGACGCGGTGATCAAGTCCGTGCACATCGCCCAGGGCCTGGGCGCATCTAGCGCGTACACCTGGCTGAAGTTGCCGGTGGTGCACGAGATGGAGCGGGTGATGGACGCGACCACCTTGCCAACGCTGCTGCTCGGCGGCGACCCGGAAGGGGCGCCGGACGAGACGTACGCGGCGTGGCAGGCCGCGCTGCAACTGCCGTCGGTGCGCGGCCTGGTGGTCGGCCGCACCATGCTCTACCCGGCCGACGACGACGTCGCCAAGGCGGTGGACACCGCCGTCTCCCTGGTTCGGTGATCGCCCAATGCACTCCAAGCTCTACCTGCCGGCCGGCAGCGCCGCCACCGACGGCTACGACCTGGAGGTGACCCCGGAGTCGGCCGGCTGGGCTCACACCTCGCTCAAGATCGTCACGCTGCCGCCCGGCGGCAGCCACGAGTTCGCCACCCGTGACGACGAAGTGATCATCCTGCCGCTGCGTGGATCGGTCACCGTGCAGGCCGGCAGCGCGGGCTGCGAGCTGGCCGGCCGGATCGGGGTGTTCGCCGGACCCACCGACGTTGCATACGTCGGGACGGGGCAGGCGGTGACCCTGCAATCGGCCGATGGTGGCCGCTTCGCCCTCTGCGGCGCACGGGCCGACCGTGCGCTGCCACTGCGCTACCTGTCCGCGGGCGATGTGCCGGTGGAGCGTCGCGGCTCCGGCCCGTCCAGCCGGCTGGTCCGGAACTTCGGCACCCCGGGCACCTTGGCGGCGAACTCGATCATCGCCTGCGAGGTGCTCACGCCGGGCGGCAACTGGTCCTCCTACCCAGCGCACAAGCACGACGAGCGAGGTGAGCACGAGTCGGAGCTGGAGGAGATCTACTACTTCGAGATCGCCGCGGGACCGGCCACCGAGCCGGGGCTGGGCTACTTCCGAACCTCCTCCTCTGGCCGGCCGATCGAGCTGCTCGAAGAGGTGCGGGACCGGGACACCGTGCTGGTGCCCTACGGCTGGCACGGGCCGGCGGTCGCGGCTCCGGGCCATGACATGTACTACCTCAACGTGATGGCCGGGCCGGGCCGGCGGGAGTGGAAGATCACCGACCACCCCGAGCAGGCCTGGGTCCGCG
>JBKPNA010000424.1:0-6937 GCA_046765695.1 Actinomycetota bacterium
GAGGAACGGCCTCGTCGTTGGAAGCAGTTCATGCCCGGATCGGCCATGGGCGGTGGCGGCGGGATGGGAACCCTGCAAGCGCTGCTGACCGAGCTGTCCGGTCTGAAGAAGCCGCGCGGGTTCATCAACCGCTACCTGCGACGGGCTCTCGGCATGAAGCCCAAGCCGCCCCCGAAGTACCGGATTCTGGTCATGATGGCGACCAACATGCCGGAGGCGCTGGACGAGGCGTTGCTGCGGCCCGGTCGAATCGACCGGATCTACAAGGTCGGCTACCCGAGCAAGGCGGGCCGGGTGCGGACGTACGAGGGGTACTTCAACAAGGTCCAGCACGAGCTCACGCCGGACAACCTGGACAAGTTGGCGACGATCACGCCCTACGCGACAGGTGCGACCATCAAGGATCTGGTGAACGAGTCGCTGATCACCGCCATCCGCGACGGCCGGGATGTGATCACCTGGAAAGACGTCATGAAGGCCAAGCAGCTCAAGGAGCTGGGACCGCCGGAGGACGTGGAGTACATCGAGCGCGAGCGGCACGCGGTCGCCGTGCACGAGGCCTGCCATGCCATCACGGCGTATCGGACCCGCCACCACATGGAGATCGATGTCGCCACCATCGAGAAGGGCAGCGACTATCTCGGGATGGTCGCGAGCATCCCCCCGGAAGATCAGTTCACCCGATGGCGGTCGGAGTACGAGTCCGACATCCTCGTCTCGCTTGCCTCGCTGGCCGGGGAGCGGATGTTCTTCAGCGGCGACAGTTCCTCGGGCGTCTCAGGCGACCTGGAGTCTGCGACATCTGTCGCGTCGTACATGGAGGGCTTCTGGGGCATGGGCTCGACAGTGTCGTCCTACTCGACGGCGAAGAAGCTGGAAGTCGGGGCTCCTGGGGGCGGCCGCACCGGAAAGAAGGCCGAGGATCCGGAGTCGGTCATGAAGCGCGCGCTCGCCGACCGGATCGAGGACAAGCTGTCGGACATGCTCGACCGCGTGGAGTCCTTGCTGAAGGAGAACCGCCGGGAGATCCTCGCCCTCGCGCATGCCCTGGAGACCCATCGGACGCTGACCGGCGAGGACGTCGAAGCGGTCCTCGAGGGTAAGGAAGGGCCGACCCTCGATGGCAGGCCGTACCGCGATCGCAGGTTCGTCCATGTGATCGAGGAGTATCACCGCGCTGCGGCTGAGGCCCATGAGGGGCATGGGCGCGTACTGCTCCAGCTGCCGGAGGCGGGCCAGCCGCTCACCTCGGATCAGGTTGCTGAACGGCCGATGGACGGCACTCCTGATTTCTTGGAGCCGTCCCAATCGGACGGAGCCAGATTCAGCACGGAGTGATGCTCGACCGGATCACTTGCACTCAGACCTCCCTTGAGCTCCTCAAGCTCCGCGAGAGCAGGACGAGTGCCGCGATCTGAGTGGCGCAGACCGCGGCGATGAGAGCGGGTCGGGAACGCTCGTACAGCGCGCCTGCCATCGCGCCGCCTGCCACGGCCGCACCGCCCTGCACGGCGGCGAACAGCCCGTAGGCCGTGGCTCGGCGCCCAGCGGGCACGAGGTCGGCAACCAGCGCCTTGACCGTTGAGTCCTGGATGCCCATGGCCGCTCCCCAGATCAGCACCCCGACGACGGCGATCGTGGCGGAGCTGCTGAAGGCGATGACCGGGACTGCCGCGATCAGGAAGGGCAGGGCGAGAAGCACCCGGCCCTTGATGCGCTCGTAGAGCAATCCGGTGCCGAGTGCGGCCAACGCCTCGGCGCCCATCGCGGCGGCGTAGACCAGGGGCACTGCCGCAAGTGGCAGGACGTGGTCGACGCTGAGGTGGTAGGAGATGACGCCGAACGTCACCAGTCCAGCGCTGGCCGCGCCCGCTGCTGCGGCGAACAGCCAGAACGCACGAGGCAGCCTGCCAGTGCTGAGGTCGCCCAATCCGGGGGTGTCAGCCGACTGCTGCCGACTGCCCGTGGCGACGGAGCCGTGCATGGTGAGGCGTACCACTGCCAGCATGAGCAGAGCGAAGGCTCCGGGCACGGCCAGCAGAGCCAGCGCCGGCCACAAGCCACCCGTCACCGCGGCTGCTGCAGCGACGATGAGCGGCCCGGCGACCGCCCCGAGCTGGTCAAGCACCTTGTGCACGGCCATCCCACGGCCCATGCCGACCGAAGCAGCCGCCTGGGCGAGCAGAGCGCTCTTGGCAGGGCTTCGGACGGCCTTGCCCGTCCGCTCGGCCAAGATCAGCACGCAGGCCACGGCAAGACCGCCCGCGCCGAGAAAGGGAGCGACGGCCAGAGCCGGCACGCAGACGACGGTCAGCGCGTAGCCGACGAAGGTCAGCGTCCAGTACCGGCCACTTCGATCGGCCCAGGAGCCGGAGACCAGCCTGAGCAACAGCGCGATGGCCTCGCCGGCGCCGGTGACGACGCCGACGAGCACGGCGGAGGCACCAAGTGCGGCCAGCAACGGCCCGGTGACCGAACGGGCTCCCTCGTAGACCATGTCCGCTGCCAGGCTGACCATGCCGAAGCCCACGACCATTCGCCAGGGCGACCAGGAAAGCGCGCCGTGCTCGGCGTAACGGGCGAATCGATCAGTGAGCATGCCCGTCCTCAACGGCAGGAGTAGCCGCCGTCGATGGGCAGGGAGACTCCGGTGATCATCGAGGCGGCGTCGCTGAGCAGGAACACGATGGGTGCGGCGATCTCTGCCTCGGTGGCCCACCGACCGAGCGGCATGGCGTCCAGGAACGGCCCCTGGATGTCGGCCCGGCCCCAGTACCAGGCCGACATCGGCGTCATCACCACCGTTGGGTTCACGCTGTTGACCCGGATGTTGTACCGCCCGAGCTCGAGGGCGGAGACGCGGGTGATGTTGTCGAGTGCCGCCTTGGAGGATCCGTAGGAGATGTGGCCGGGCAGTGCCACCAGGCTGGCCTGGCTGGAGACGTTGACGATCGACCCGCCGTGACCGAGGCGGATCATCGAGCGCGACGCATACTTCGTGACCAGCAGCGCGCCACGGGCGTTGACGGCGATCACCTTGTCGAAGACTGCGATGTCGGAGTCCATCGGGGTGGCGATCTCGCCGCCGTACCCGCCGCAGTTGACCAGCCCGTACAGATCGAGCCCGTCGACGGCGTCCCGGACGCTGTCTTCGGAGGTCAGGTCGAACGGGAGTGCGCGAGCACCGGTCTGCTGCGCCAGCGCTCCGAGGGCCTCCGCCGAGCGGCCGGCCGCGACCACGTCGGCGCCCGCGGCGACAAGTTGCCGCACGGTCTCGCCGCCGATGCTGCCGCTCGCACCCGTCACCAGGACCGGCCGGCCGTTGAAGTCGTACACGCAGAATCACTCCCCTCCGTGGGTTGAAGAACGCCGATGATCGACTCAGCGTGCCCCAAAGGGCAGCCGACGTGGCCCACCGGACGGAACCGACCTCGCTGCCGGGAGGCGCAGAAGAGGAGCACACTGCAAGAGTTCCAGCAGGCCGAGGGCCGGTTCGTATCGCAAGATACGCGTGCAGCAGTAGAGAGACCGCGCCTGCCGACACTCGGCGCCTGGTGACCAGGCCGCGGCGCTGAGCTACGCCACGGCGGACCAGGCTGCGCCAACGACGTGGCGGTCCTGCTTGGGTTTCGGGTCGACGCCGAGCGGCTGGCCGAGCACCGCTCGACGATCGACCGGATCGTCGCCAGCGTCTCGCAGTTGCGGTCGGCCTGACCGGCGAGTCGGCTAGATGTTGGAGCCGTCCGGTGGCACGGTCTCCGGCAGTTGCGCTGCCGCGACCGTGCCGTCTCCGGCTCCCGGGCAGGCAAGATCGAGGGTGTACGCGGTCATCGACAGCGAGCCGTAGGAGTAGCCGTCGATGAGCACATCGGTGCCTCGATTGCCGGCGCCCGCGAGCCCCGCGAGGTAAAGCAGCGGGATGAAGTGGTCGGGCGTCGGCACTGCCGAACGGAAGTCGCGGTGCCGGTCGAGCGCCAGGGCCTCTGTGGGCTCTTCCGCCATCGTCTGCTTGACCTGCTCGTCGAAGCGTTGCGCCCAGTCGTAGCCGCTGTCCGGCAGGGTACGGCTCATGCCGCCCAGGTTGTGCACGACGTTGCCGCTGCCAACGACCAAGACCCCGCGTTCCCGGAGTGGAGCGAGCTTCGCGCCCAGCTCCAGGTGGTAGTCGAAGTCCTTGTTCGCGTTGATGCTGAGCTGGACCACCGGGATGTCGGCGTCCGGGAACGCATGCAGCAGCACCGACCAGGTGCCGTGGTCGATCCCCCAGCTGTCGATGTCTGCGCCCACCCAGGTCGGCTTGACCACATCACTCACCTCGTCGGCGAGGTCGGGCAGTCCGGGCGCCGGATAGTCGATGTCGAACAGCCGTCGCGGGAAGCCGTAGAAGTCGTGGATCGTCCGCGGCTTGGGCATCGCGGTAACCGCGGTGGCGTGAATGTACCAGTGCGCCGAGATCACCAGGATGGCGCGGGGCCGCGGTGTGGCGGCACCGAACGTCCGCCATGCCCGGGTGTACCGGTTGTCCTGCAACGCGTTCATCGGGTTGCCGTGGCCCAGAAACGCTGCCGGCATCAGTTGCGGCACGGCGGCGTCGTCCATGCCGTCACTCTAGGAAGCCCGGCTGACACCGCGCCACCCAGGCACCAAAACTCCACCAATGACGAGTTTTCGCCCTCACGACGCGGCGTAGAGGGGCGAAACTCGCCACCGGTGGAGTTTTCGGCAAATGGGGTGACTATCGCCTCGCCACGGCCTCCGAGCTGCGCTTCGCGGCCCAGCAGCCGTACGCCCCGGTGGCGGCGACCGCGACGAGCACCCCGAGGTAGGCCCATCCCCACTGGTATCCGGGCCTGATCTGGTCCCAGTACCGCAGCGCGACCAGCAACTGGAGGACACCGAACGCCGCATAGGTCACCGCCGGCACCAGCATCCGGCTCAGGTCCCGTTCCCAGATGGCGAAACCGGCCGCAACGGCCAGCGCCAGCAGCCAGGCACCCTGCACCATGGCACTCAGCGGAGTTGGCTGCCACGGCCAGAAGCTCATCGCCCCTTCCGGCAGGTGGTGCACCTTGGCAGCGCCCAGGAACATCGCCGCGCCTACCGCTGCGAGCGTGCCGCCCTCCGCGACAAGGAGCGCGGTCAGCCAGCCTGGCATCGGGCGACGCGTCTGCTCCTGCTCGCCTGGCCGGAACTGTTGCCCGGCCACCACGGCGAGGCATGCGATCGGAACAACGAGATAGATCGCCAACCAGACCCAGGCCGCCAGCCGTGCAATCGCGTCGCCGTCCATCAGGTGGAGCTTGTGCAGGTGGATGATCGTGGGCACCAGGGTCAGCATGGTGAAGACCGTCACCGTCATCAGCGCCACCCGGACGTCTCGCCACCGCCGCTGCCGCAAGGAGAGGACGGCGAGCAGGAACCCGGCTGCGTACGCGGCGCCGAGGAACGCCGAGGTCGGCCGGACCGAGATCGTCCACGCGAAGAAGCGATCGGTGTAGGCGCCGACGACCAGCAGCTGAGTGGTGGCGAGCAGGGTCAGCACGGCGAACGCGATGAACACCCGCCGGGTCGCCGGCAGGATGCCGCCAGGACTCGCCGGCCACACCGGGAAGACCTCGACAACTGGGCGGAGCTCAGGCTGATTCGGAGCACGGTCGATGACGCACTGCGTGGACATCGCCCTGTCCCTACGAATAAGACATCCCCATCCGTATCGGGAATCTTCCCTACTTTGCGGTGTCCGCACTCAGCTTCAGGCGGTGGGCGAGGGCGGCCGCCTGGCCGCGGCTCGCGACGCCGAGCTTGTCCAACAACGCAGACACGTGATGATCGACGGTCTTGGGTGACAGGGTCAGCCGGGCAGCGATCTCGGCGTTGGACAGTCCTTGCTCGACCAGCGTGAGCACCTCCAGCTGGCGCGCAGTCAATCCGGCGATGTTCGCGGTGGTGGTCCGGCGGGGACCGCGAGGCAGGTGGGCGAAGCCGCGGCTGCGCAGTTCTGAACGGAGATGGCTGGCGGCTCGGATGGCACCGAGGCCGTCCAAGAGCCGCAGCGCTTCGGTGCCGGCAGTCTCGTCTCCGGCGGCGAGCGCGTCGATCCGCAAGTAGCTGGCGCCGCGCGCAGCCCACTCGGTGGCCGCCGTGGCCCAGTCTCCCTCCATCATCATCCGGTACGGCTCCGCGAGAGTCGCCGGCCACCGGTCCGTGCCGCCGGCTCTCCAGAGCCGCCAGGCGAGCCGGCCCACGATGAACGAGGGTCCCTCATCCCAACCGGCAAGCTGCAGGCCCTTTCGCGCCTCCTGCTGCGCGCGGTCGGCATCTCCGGCCCACAGGAAGTATTCGGACCGGGCGTCCGCCACGGGGACCAGCATGCTGACGTCGCCGAGACCCTCGGCGGCCCGCTCCGCCTGGTCAAGGTCGGAGATTGCATTCGGTTCACCGCGGGCAGCCAGGATCCGGCCGCGAGCAACAAGGGCCTGAACCGCACTGGGTCCGGTCACACCGCCGCGAACCAGCACTTCTTCGGCGTCGCTGAGCGCTTCGCTCCAGTGAGCACGTTCCACCCGAACCCTGGCTTGCGCACCAAGAATGGGTAGATAGAGGCCGTCGAGATTGTGTTCTGCGCTGTAGGCGAGAGACCGCTCGATCAGCTTCTCCCCCTCCGCGAAGCGAGCAAGCTCGTCGCCGACCACCGTGGCCAGACTGCCCAGCGCCCGGGCGGCCGGGTCGACCAGACCGGCATCATGGGCCGATCGGTGCGTCTGCTCCATGGACGTCCACGCGTCAAGATCACCGGCCGCCAGCCTGGCAGTGTCGCGGGTCACCGTGGCGTGAAAGGCGATCTCCCTCTCGTCGAGCTGACGCGCCAGATCGACAGCTCGTTGAGCCCATGCCGCAGACTCAGCGAGCCTGTTCACCCGGAAGCGAAGCTGTGCTT
>JBKPNA010000425.1:0-9501 GCA_046765695.1 Actinomycetota bacterium
GCCCAGCGTCATGCCGGCCCGCAGCCCAGCCTGGTGCGCCGAGGCCAGCTGCTCGTCGAGCAGCCATTGCAACCAGCAGTGAAACTCGACCCGGCGGCTGTGCTTCGCCGCGAAGTCGGCCACCGCTGGTGACTCCGGATCCTGCAGTTCAGCCGGCCACTCGCGGAACTCGGCACCGTGCCGCTCCGCCAGCGCACACCAGGTGGCGAAGTCGGTGAGCCCGCGGCCCTCGCGGCGCCGGTACGCGGCGAACGACGCCTCCCGCCCCGGCGTACGCGGCACCGAGAAGATCACCTTCAGCGCCTTCCGCTTGGCGGTCCAGGACCGGTTCCGGTCGATCTGGACGGACCGGGCCAGCTGCACCTTCAGCTTGACCCGGTGCTTGTCGACCTTGGCCCGCTGGTCGTCGCTGAGCATGGCGTACTCCGGGATCCGCTCCACCCGCAGGTAGATCGGGTTCGCGAACCGGCGACTGGCCGGCAGGTAAGGCGACGGCTCCATCGGCGCCACCGGCTCGGCAGCGTGTAGCGGGTTGACCAGTACGAAGTCCGCGCCGAGCTCGCCGGCGGACCACACCGCCAGGTCCTCCAGGTCGGTCAAGTCACCGACCCCCCAGGACTGCCGGCAACGCACGCTGTAGAGCTGGGTGGCCAGGCCCCAGGCCCGACGCTCTCCCATCCGTTCGGGGAACCCCAGCCAGCCCGGGGTGATGATCAGCGGCATCGTGGCGTGCCGGTCGTACGAGCGGGCGTGCAGGCTGTGGTAGCCCAGCGGCAGGTCTGCCGGGATCTCGAACGACGCCTCGCCGACCAAACCGCCGCCGATCTCGGTGGGCGGCGACCAGTTCTCCAGTTGCTGCAGTGGCCCCCGCGACCCACCGGTCTCCAACTCGATCCAGGTCTCGACCGGGTCGCCGTGCGGGACGTGTACGTCGACGGTGGCCGAACGGTGCTCGCGCAGCGCCATGCACGGGGGCAGCATCTGGCCCCAGCGCATCCGGTGTCTGTCCTCGAGGGCCTTCGCGACGGCATCCTCGGTCGACGCGTCCACATCCAGCGCGGCCAGCACGGCCACGATGGTCTCCCGAGCCACCTCGACATGACTTCCCTGCCAGTCCCAGTAGTCCGTGGCGATGCCGTACGCGTCGGCCAGCTGGTGCAGCGGTGGATCGAGTTCAGGCACGGCAACATCCTGGCAGGTATCAATGGAGGTCCTTCGCGCTCACCTGGGATAGCCCCACTTCAGGAGGACCCGATGACCGCGCTCGCCGCCCGCATCAGCCCGTCACTGATCGACGACCCAGCCGCCTGCGCCACCGTCGCCCGGCAGCTGGCCGACGGCGCCGTGGTTGCGCACGCCTTCGCCAACTTCTATGTGATCACGACCCGCGGGGAGGCTGAGACCGTCCGCCGGGTGAATCTGATGAAGGGCCGGCCACCGGGCCAGGTCGGCAGCATCACCGGATCGCCGGCCGCCTTGTGGGAGGCCTGGGACCTGGACCGGCTGCCCGACGGCCTCGACCCACGGACCCTGCGCACACTCGTGGACACCTTCTTCGCGCTCGGACCGTTCGGCTTCCGCGGCCCGGCGGCGGCATCGGTGCCGCCCCATCTGACCTTCACCGAAGGCGGGATGGTCACGGCGCAGGTCATCACCCCCGGATACGCCTGCCCCTCGAACCGGTTCCTCGGCCGGGCCCGGCGGGCCTGCGGGGACGATCTGCTCTACATCACCTCGGCGAACCGGTCCCGTCACCTGACCGGTGCCGAGGACTCCCCCGCTCACTGGCGCGCCGACGGGCTGATGGCCGAGTTCGTGAACGAAGATGGCTTCGTCCTCCTCGCGCACCCCGACGAGGCGGCCGCGCGGGCCCGCTACCCGGGATACCTGCCGATGTCGACCACCATCCTCGGCTTCCACACCGTCATCCGGCGTCCCGTAGACCCGCGGCCGCACCTGATCCTCGAGCGGCACGGCTCGCTGGCGATCGCCGACGTCCGTGCGGTGCTGGCCGGTCTCGGCTTCGGACTGGTGATCGGTCCCCAGGCGGAAAGCCGGCTGCAGCTCCGCGACTACTCGCTGCGCCTGGCCGACAAGTTGGTTGACGCGAGGGGGACGACCCCCTCGGACCCCCGCGGCGCGCACAAGGACACACGGGAGCGCGCCCGATGACGACCTGTCGGATCGGGCTGATCGTCCCGAGTTCCAACGTCACCATGGAGACCGAGCTACCCGAGCTCTTCACACGGCACGGTGAGGCCACCGGCCGGCGGTTCAGCTTCCACTCCGCGCGGATGCGGATGACCAGCGTGACGCCGGAGGCCCTGGCCGCGATGAATGCCCAAGGTCTGCGCTGCGCGGCCGAGCTGGCCGACGCCGAGTGCGACGTGCTGGCGTACGCCTGCCTGGTGGCGGTGATGGCCTCCGGCCCAGGCGCCCATCAGCGGGCTGAGGAGAGCCTGCGGGCCGCAGCCGGTGGCCGGACCCCGGTGGTGACGAGCGCCGGCGCGCTGGTCGAGGGCATTCACGCCCTGCACGCCGAGCACGTTGCCATGATCACGCCGTACGCGCCGCCGCTGACCGCCAAGGTGGTCGACTACCTCGCCGATGCCGGCATCGAGGTCGTCGACGAGGTCAGTCTCAACATGCCGGACAATCGTGCCGTCGGCCGGCTGGATCCTCGCAACCCGCTGCGGCTGCTCGAACGTCTCGACCTGAGGCGGGCAGAGGCACTGGTGCTGTCGGCCTGCGTCCAGATGCCCTGTCTCGACGCCATCGAGGATGCCCAGAACCTGACCGGCCTGCCCACGCTCTCCGCGGCAACTGCGACCGCCGACGCCGTCCTAACAGCTCTCGACCGGGAGGCTGTCAGAATGTGAGGCCGTGGCCCAAGCGATCGACCGGGATAACCTCGGCGCCTGGTTGCTCAAGGCGAACCCGGCGCTCTGGGACATCTCGGGGTTCCTCAAGAGCGGACAGAGCCGGATCAGGTCGTGGGCGGTGCAGCCCGGCTATCGCAGTCGGCTGATGACCGCCGGCGACCGGGTGCTGTTCTGGGTCTCCGGGGACGGCCGCTCCGGCCTCGCGCGCGGCATCTGGGGTGACGGCGAGGTCGTCGCCCCGGCCGAGGACTGGGCCGACGCCGAACCTGGATTCTGGCGAAACGACACGGCACGGAGGGCAGTGCGGGCCCGGGTTCAGGTGAGCATCACATTCCTCGACGAACCGGTCACCGCCGAAGAACTGCGCGCCCGCGGACTGACCGATCTGGAAGTGCTTCGGATACCGCAGGGGGCGAACCCGTCATGGGTCTCCCGAGACCAGTTGGCCGTTCTCGAGGAGCTGCTGCCTCACAGCTGACCGCGCAACACAGTTCATGACGTTTCTCCGCACAAGTCCCCATGTGGTGACGAATTGGGCTGATTCTGGCCTCGTTCCTCCGCACAAGTCGACGAACGTTCTTTGATCCGACGCCCACCGATGACGTTTCTCCGCACAAGTCCCCATGTGATCACTGATTAGCCTGTTTCCGGCGTCGTTCCTCCGCACAAGTCCACGAATGGTCTTTGACCGGCCCCGGGCCAGATGCACGCCCCCTAGTCGAGGTGGGCCGCCAGCTGCCCGCAGGCACCGTCGATCTCCCGGCCCCGGGTGTCGCGTACGGTGACCGGGACCCCCTTCATCTCCAGCCGGCGGACGAACTCGTTCTCATCCTGCCGCCGAGAGGCGGTCCACCGGGACCCGGGTGTCGGGTTCATCGGGATCAGGTTCACATGCACCCAACCCCAGTTGCCCCGCCGCCGCAGCACCTTGGCGAGCAGGTCCGCTCGGGACGGCTGGTCGTTGATGTCGCGGATCAGGATGTACTCGATCGAAACCCGTCGCCTGGTGATCCGGGCATACTCCCAGGCCGCATTGACCACCTCATCGACGTTCCATCGGGTGTTGATCGGGACCAGCTCGTCGCGTAGCTCGTCGTCCGGGGCGTGCAGCGAGAGGGCGAGGGTCACCGGCAGGCCTTCGGTGGCCAGTTGCTGCATCCGCGGCACCAGCCCGACCGTCGACACCGTGACGCCGCGCGCGCTGATGCCCAGCCCGTCCGGGGTCGGCGCGACCAGCTGGCGCACCGCTCCGATCACTGCCTGGTAGTTGGCCAGCGGCTCCCCCATGCCCATGAACACGACGTTGTTGACCTGGCCGTAGCCACCGGGAATCAGGCCGCGGTGCAGCTTGCGGGCACCATCCATCACCTGCTCGACGATCTCCGCTGTGCTCAGATTGCGCTGCAGGCCGCC
The DNA here is from genome assembly GCA_046765695.1 of Actinomycetota bacterium. GTDB lineage: Bacteria > Actinomycetota > Actinomycetes > Propionibacteriales > Propionibacteriaceae > Microlunatus. The sequence goes on from JBKPNA010000425.1 coordinate 4,296, forward strand.
CTGCCCGGTGGCACAGAACGGGCAGGCCATGCCGCAGCCGGCCTGGCTGGACACGCACATCGTGACCCGTCGGGGTACCGCATCAGCACGCTCTCCACCAGCGCACCGTCGTGCAGCCGCCAGAGTGTCTTCACGGTGGTGTCGTCGTCGCACCGCAGTTCGCGAACCGGAGTCAGCAGCTGCGGCAGAAAGGTCTCGGCCAGGGCCTCGCGTACGCCGGCCGGCAGGTCGGTCCACGTTGCGGGGTTGTCGCGCAGCCCGTCGAAATAGTGTGCCGACAGCTGCCGGGCGCGGTAGGCGCGATGGCCGGCCGACTCGATGAACTCACGACGTTGCGTGGGCGTCAGGTCGGCCCAGTGGCGCGGTGGATGGCCCCGCCGCGGTGCGTCGAAGACGAGGCCCAACTGTCGCGGAGCTCCAGGGGGCGTGACGCCCCCGTCGGGTCGGGGAAGCGAGGACATGAAACCGTGCTCAGCCCGGGACGAAGATGTACATGATCAACCAGGCTACCGGGGCGGCAACAAGGAGCGAGTCCAGACGATCCATCACCCCCCCGTGCCCGGGTAGCCGGGAGCTCATGTCCTTGATCCCGATGTCGCGTTTGATGATCGACTCGATGAGGTCGCCGCAGGTGGCGACGGCGACCAGGCAAACCCCGAGGATGATGCCCACCCAGAAGGGGACGCGGAGCACGAAGATCGCCATCGCGATCCCGGCGGCGATCCCGAAGAACATCGACCCGGCGAAGCCCTCCCAGGACTTCTTGGGGCTGATCAACGCTGCCATCGGGTGCTTGCCGAAGAGCACGCCAGCAATCAGGCCGCCGGTGTCGCTCATGGTGACGATCAGCGCGAAGGTGACCAGTCGGGCCGCACCGTGCTGTTCGGCAAGCATCAGCGCCCCGAAGGAGCCCAGCATCGGAACGTAGGCGATGATCAGCAGGCTTGCCGCGGTGTCCTTGACGTAGCCGTGCACGCCCTTTGGCATCCGCCAGATCAAGCTGGCCAGCACGGTCAACGCGAGCGATGCGAGCAGCACGCTGGTGGTGGAGAACTCGATCACCGAGTTCTCCCGGCCGGCCAGGTAGGACCCGAACGGGATCGCCAGGCAGCCGGCCACGATGGGCACGATGGCCGCGTTCATGTCCTGGCGGGCGAGCGCGTGGTAGAGCTCGACCGACGCCAGCGCCAGGGCGACCGCGACCAGCAGCACGAAGGCAGGCTCGAAGTACAGCAGGCTGAGCACGACGTACGCGCCGGCTGCGACACCGAGTCCAATGGCCTGCGGGAGGTTGCGACCAGCCCGCCCGTGTTCCTTGGCGGGTGCGGGAGTCGTGGGCACAGTCGGTGTGTCGGTCACCTCAGACCTCGAGCAGCTCCGCTTCCTTGTGTTTGAGCACCTCGTCGATCGCATCGACGTGCTTCTTGGTGGCGGCGTCGAGCTGCTTCTCCGCCCGGACCACCTCATCCTTGCCGACTTCGGAGTCCTTGACCATCTTGTCCAGGGCCTCCTTCGCGGATCGCCGGGCGCCCCGGACGGAGACCCGGGCCTCCTCGGCCTTGTGCTTGGCGAGCTTGATGTACTCCCGGCGGCGTTCCTCGGTGAGCTGGGGAATGGTGAGCCGAATGGTGTTGCCGTCGTTGGACGGGTTGACCCCGAGGTCGGAGTCGCGGATCGACTTCTCGATGCTCGCCATCGCCGAGCGGTCGTACGGGGTGATCAGCACGACCCGTGCATCGGGGACGTGGAAGGTAGCCAGCTGCTGCAAGGGTGTGGGCGAGCCGTAGTAGTCGGCGGTCAGCTTCGCGAACATCGCGGGGTGGGCCCGACCGGTGCGGATCGCTGCGAACTCCTCCTTGGCGTACTCGACCGCGTTCGCCATCTTGGTCTCGGCGTCGCGGATGATGTCGGGGATCACAACACTCCTGTTCTCTGCTCTACGCCTTTGGCTTCAGGCGTGCACCGTCGTACCGATCCTCTCACCCGACACCACAGCCACGATGGAGCCTTCGGTGTCCAGGCCGAAGAAGATCAGCGGCAGCTTGTAGTCCCGGGCCATGCTGATGGCGGTCGCGTCGGCCACCTTCAAATCCTTGGCAAGGTACTCGTCGTAGGTCAGCTCGTCGAACTTGACCGCCTCCGGGTGCTTGTGCGGGTCGGCGGAGTAGACCCCGTCAACACCCTGCTTGCCCATCAGCAGCACCTCGGCGCTGATCTCGAGCGCCCGCTGGGCGGCCACGGTGTCGGTGGAGAAGTACGGCATGCCCGAGCCGGCGCCGAAGATCACCACGCGACCCTTCTCCAGGTGCCGCTCGGCCTTGCGCGGGATGTAGGGCTCGGCGACCTGACCCATGGTGATGGCGGTCTGCACCCGGGTCTGGGTGCCGAGCTTCTCCAGGAAGTCCTGCAGGGCAAGGCAGTTCATCACGGTGCCGAGCATCCCCATGTAGTCGGCTCGGTCCCGCTCCATGCCGCGCTGCTGCAGCTCGGCACCACGGAAGAAGTTGCCGCCGCCAACCACAACCGCGATCTGGACCCCGCTCCGCGCGACCTTGGCAATCTGGTCTGCCAGGCCGTAGACGACGTCCGGATCCACCCCGACCTTGCCGCCGCCGAACACTTCCCCGGACATCTTGAGCATGACCCGCTTGTACGGACCGGCCATCTTCGCTCCTTTCAGCAAGGAAGGAACTGCCTTGAACCCCGCGGCGCACTGACCACGCCAGGGGCGCGCTCAGGGTGCTGACTGCTAAAGCTAAACCCCGCCGGCCTCGAAACGGACGAATCGCTTGACCTTGATCCCTGCTGCATCGAGCAGCTTGCCCACCGGCGTCTTGTTGTCGGTGACCGAGATCTGGTCCAGCAGCGCCACGTCCTTGAAGTAGGCGTTCACCCGGCCCTCGACGATCTTCGGCCAGGCCTGCTCCGGCTTGCCCTGCTCCTTGGCCCCTGCCTCGGCGATCCGGCGCTCGTTCTCCACCACGTCGGCGGGAACGTCGTCCCTCGTCAGGTACTGAGGGCGCATCGCGGCGATCTGCATTGCCGCACCGCGGGCTGCTGTCTCGTCGTCGCCCTCGTACTCCACCAGCACCCCGACCTGCGGAGGCAGGTCGGTGGCCCTTCGGTGCAGGTAGACCGCGGTCTGACCATCGAAATACGCCGCGGCCGCGACCTCGAGCTTCTCCCCTATCTTGACCGCAAGCTGCTCCACCGCCTCACCGACGGTCCGGCCGGACGGCAGCGGTGCCGAATTGACCTCCTCGACGGTCTCGGCCCGGCTCGCCGCGGCAGCCTTGACCGCCTGGGTGGCCAGATCCTGGAACTCGGCGTTCTTCGCCACGAAGTCGGTCTCGGCGCCCAACTGCAGCAGGGCGCCGTCTGCCGAGGCGACGAGCCCGTTGGTCGCCGAACGTTCCGCGCCGCGCTTCGCTGCCTTGGCCTGGCCGCTGACCCGCAGGATCTCCACGGCCTTGTCGTAGTCGCCGTCTGCCTCGGTCAGCGCCCTCTTGCAGTCCATCATTCCCGCGCCGGTGGCGTCCCGGAGCTTCTTCACATCAGCAGCAGAGATCTGTGCCATCGTGCCGTGTCGTCCTCGCTTCTCGTTCTTCTCCGGTGTCAGTGGTGGGTCCGACCCAGCTCAGGATTGAAGACGTTCTGCGGGTCTGGATCGTCGGACTGCTGCTCGACATCGATGGCAGCATCCGCAGCCGCCTCCGCCTCCTCGGTTGCTTCCTCCGGCTGCTCCTCACCAGGCACCAGCGCAGCCGCGTCGGGTGCGGGGGTGTCGTGAGGTTCCGCGGACGCCGGCTCCTGTGAGGCCCCGAGCAGCTCTCGTTCCCAGTCCGGCATCGGCTCGATCTCGGCCTCCACGCCGGTCGGCGCGCCCGACCGGGCCACCAGCCCCTCGGCCACCGCATCGGCCAGTACCCGGGTCAGCAGCGAGACCGATCTGATGGCGTCGTCGTTGCCCGGAATGGCGAAGTCGACCTCGTCGGGGTCGCAGTTGGTGTCCAGGATGCCGATCACCGGGATCCGCAGCTTGCGGGCCTCGTCGACGGCCAGATGCTCCTTCTTGGTGTCCACGATCCAGACCGCCTGGGGTGGACGGGTCATGTCCCGGATGCCACCGAGGGTCTTCTCCAGCTTGTCCTTCTCCCGGCGCAGGCCGAGCAGCTCCTTCTTGGTGAGGCCCGACGCGGCCACGTCCTCGAAGTCCAGGCCCTCGAGCTCCTTGAGCCGCTGGATCCGCTTGATCACGGTGTGGAAGTTGGTCAGCATGCCGCCGAGCCAACGCTGGTTGACATAGGGCATCCCGACCCGGGTGGCCTGCTCCGCGATGGCCTCCTGGGCCTGCTTCTTGGTGCCGACGAACAGGATCTGGCCGCCGCGGGACACGGTGTCCTTGACGAAGGCGTACGCGCGGTCGATGTAGGTCAGCGACTGCTGCAGGTCGATGATGTAGATGCCGTTGCGCTCGGTGAAGATGAAGCGCTTCATCTTGGGATTCCACCGCCGGGTCTGGTGCCCGAAGTGGACGCCGCTCTCCAGGAGCTGGCGGGTCGTGACGACGGCCAAGGCCTGTGTCCTTCCTTGCCGGCGCCCAAGGATGCCGGCGTACGGTTCCTCCGGCGCCGAACCCTTCGACGCCGCCTGATGCCGGCGCGGCACAGACCCGCCGCCGAGACGCTCGGATAGTCGGGACCGCTTAGTGCTGCCCGGCCAGTGGACCGGAGAGCCGGCATGCGAAGTCAGGTCTGATGGCAGACCTGCTCCGGGAAGTGTACGCGACCCGCGCGGAGGGCGCACTCGCGCGGTTTTCCACAGGCTCGAGGCCTCTCCGAGCGTCCTCCACAGATTTTCGGATCGGCGGACGATTCGGCTTCCGATCCGGAAACTCTCGACGTGTTGCTTTGTCGACGCGTCGGATTGCTGCTGGCGGGCGTGGGGCTCGTCGGACTGGTGCTGATCGGGGGTGTCTCTGCGCCGGTCGCCATCGCGCAACCCCGGATGCCCAGCCCCGCGGACTGGCCGCTGGCCGGGACGCCTCAGGTGATCCGCGGGTTCGCTGCCCCGGAGCACGACTACGGCCCGGGTCACCGAGGGGTCGACCTGGCCGCCCGGACGGGCGAGCCGGTCCTCGCGGCAGCGGCCGGCACAGTGGCGTTCGCCGGATCGGTGGGCGGCCGCGGGGTGGTCAGCATCGACC
>JBKPNA010000426.1:0-2555 GCA_046765695.1 Actinomycetota bacterium
CGGGCTCGGTTGACATGTTCATGCAGCCGCCATACCCAGTTGGTGGCATCCGAATGAGATCGCACGCACGGTAGCCTCGCTACCGCGAGACTCCCGGCGGACAAGGAGCAACACTGTGCCGACGATCGCCCTGCACACCATCTTGAAGCCCGGGCATGAAGCGGACTATGACCAGTTGCATTCCCGGGTGCCGGAGGAGCTGGCCGCGGCGCTGCGCGAGTGCGGTGTCCATAACTGGCAGATCTGGCGGGACGGCGTCGACGTGTTCCATCTCGTCGAGGTGGATGACTATCACGCCATGCGTGCCGGCCTGCGGGATGATCCCGCCAACGTCGACTGGCAGGCCCGGGTCAGCCCGCTCTTCGACCGGCCGGACAGTTACGCCGGCGACGACGACGGGCTGAGGAGGATCTGGGCACTCCAGGACCAGATCGATGAGGAGAGCGCGCGGTGATCCTGCCTACTTCAAGTACAGCTCGACCACGGGCACGGCCACGTCCGGCTGCCGGATCGGCAGGGTCAGCGTCAAGGTACCGGCGGGCAGGCCACCCATCGTGGTGTTGTGTGCCGGCAGGTCCGGATCGATCGTGGTGAAGGCGATCTCGGACGCGTCGGAGAGAAGCTGCGCATACTCCACCCGATCTGCCAGCCAGGGCAGGTGCACATGCTCGAACGGCCACGCGAACAGGTGCAGATAGAGCCGGTCGCCCCGCTGGGTGTAACGACAGTCGGTTGGCGCGAGGAAGTCGCTGGGACCAGCGCCGTAGATGGCTCGACCGTGCAGGTCCAGCCACTGGCCGAGACCGTCGAGGATCGCGGCCGAGGCAGGGTCGAAGTTGCCGCGCCCGGTCGGACCGATGTTGAACAGCAGGTTGCCGCCTTTGCTCACTCCGTCGATGAGCATCCGGACCACCATCTGCGGGGTCTTGAACATCGTGTTGTCGCGGAAGTAACCCCAACTGCCGTTGATCGTCTGGCAAGCCTCCCACGCTACGAGCTGGCCATCCCGGCGCATCGGCTCGGCCGGCTGGTATTGCTCCGGGGTCACCAGGTCACCCGGGATGTCGAGCCGGTCGTTGATCACAATCCCGGGCTGTAGCTCCCGGGTCATCGCCATCAGATCATCCGATCCCCAGTCGGCTGCTCCCTTGTTGTTGAAGATATGGGGCTGCTGTGTGGCGGGGTAGGAGAAGTCGTAGAACAAGTAGGAGATCGGCCCGTACCAGGTGAGCAGCTCGCGGACCTGATTGTGCAGATACTCCCGGTACCGACTCATGTCCCGGCCTTCGTTAAGCTCCGCCACGTTCGGCTCGTCCCGCAGTGGGTGGTGCCCGTCGATGACGAAGTCGGGGTGGTGCCAGTCGAGCAGCGAGTGGTAAAAGCCGATCTTGATCCCTTCGGCCCGGAATGCCTCGACGAACTCGGCGACCAGATCACGGCGGAACGGTGTGTTGGTGATCTTGTAGTCGGTGAACTCGCTGTCCCACAGGCAGAAACCTTCGTGGTGCTTGGTGGTGAGCACCGCGTACCTCATTCCGGCGCGCCTGCACTGCCCAGCCCATTCGATGGCATCGAAAAGGTCGGGATCGAAATGCTCGAAGTACTTTCGGTACTCCGCTGCAGGGATCCGTTCGCGGCTCTGCACCCACTCGTGCCGGCCGGCGAGTGCGTAAAGCCCGAAGTGGATGAACATGCCCAGCCGGTCATCGAGAAACGAGGCGATGTCCGCAGGCGAGGTGTTGTTGGCAGAGAGGCCGGTGGTCACAGCTGGTGCCTTTCCCCAGAGACGGAATTCACAGGTGGTTCACAGGCGCAGCACTGCTCTGCACCAATCATGTTCCGGAGGGTGACGTTATCGACCACTCGATCTGGGCTGCGACCGCCCCGGCACAGCAGGGGAGAACCTCCGAATGACGACCATGGCACCGGTCCGTGTACCGGTGAGCGTTCCGTCCGGGGTGGCTCGGCGTTACCGCCAGGACACCGCGATCCGCTCGGCGTCCGGGCTCGTGTTGTGGGCCAGCTGCCTGCTGGTGAGCTACTGGTGAGCGGCCGGGGGCGGGATTCGCGACGTGACCGACTGGGCTGCCGGGCTGACCTCGATCGGCCGGTTGACCGGCCTGCTCGCCTCGAACCTGCTTCTGGTCCAGGTGCTGCTGATGGCCCGGCTGCCCGTCTTGGAACGTGCCTTCGGCCAGGACCGGCTGGCGCGGATTCATCGGATGGTCGGGTTCACCTCCTTCGACCTGATGGTGGCTCATCTGGTGTTGATCACCTGGGGCTACGCCGGCGGCCGGATCGGCGCCGTCCCGAGCACCTTCGTCGACCTCGTGCTCAACTTGTCGACGGCGCCCGACGGCCGCCGTCTGCGGATCACCGCGAAAGCGGTCGGTGACTCCAGCCGGGCGCTCGGCACGGTGCCGCCGGGCACGCGCATGATCAACGAAGGACCGTACGGTCGGCTCAGCGCCCGCGCCCGGTCGCAAGCTCGACTTGCCCTGATCGGTGCAGGGGTGGGCATCACGCCGCTCCCAGCACTGGCCGAAGGCCTGGCG
>JBKPNA010000427.1:0-6594 GCA_046765695.1 Actinomycetota bacterium
GGAGCGGATCGGCCACACGTAGTCCACATCCGTCGGCATACCAGGAAACAGCGGCCCGTAGTGCTCCGGGTCCTTGCGCAACAGTGACGACCGGTGACTGAGCAGCACCGACTCGTCAAAGAGCCAGCTCGGCAGCGCGCCGGCGGCTGCGAGCTCGGCGTACTCCCGGATGCTCCTCACTCCGGTCGCGTACAGATCGGCGGTGATGGTGGCGGCACAGGAGTCCCCGAAGCCGCGCTCGGTCCACACCGCACAGGCGGTCAAGCCGTATCGGCCAAGCGCCTCCTCGTAGCCCTGCCACATCAGCGCGGCCGGATGCGAGGACCAGGCGTAGCCCGGCACAGTCAGCGCGCGCACGATCTGGATCACCTCGACCCGCTGCTTGCCCAGCCGCCTGGTGTCCAGCGTGCGCAGCGAGGTCTCGAAGTCCGGATACGGCAGGAACGTCATCACAGGGACTCAGCCTCTCCTCCTCGGCAAAACCTGAATCCGCTACCCGCGTTTCAGGTCAGAGCCCAGTTTCACGGCGTGTCGCGGAAACGCGGGTCACCTTTTCAGGGTTGAGTCCGGGTCAACCGCGTCCGGGCCCGGAAGCTCGCCGCGCTAGGGTCGAAAGGTCCGCAACTGTCCTGCCGTGGGAGGAAACCAATGAGCGTCATTCGGGGGCTGGTGAAAAGTGCGGTCCTGATCAAGGCCGCCCAGATCGCGCAGCGTGAGCTGAGCAAGCCGGAGAACCAGCGCAAGATCAAAGAGGGCCTGAACAAGGTCAAGGACGCCGCGGCCAAGCGCCGGCAGACGATGAGCTCGACCGAGCCTAGCGCTGGATCGTGATCTTGTCCCCCGGGCGCAGGTAGCGCAGCACCCGCCTCATCTGTGCCGCGGTGATACCGATGCAGCCCGCCGTCGCCCGGTCAGTCTTGACGTGCAAGAAGATCCCGGCGCCCCGGTAGGCCACCCGCTTGTCCGGTGCCCGATTGAAGTTGATCACCGCAACATAGCGGTACTGCGCGCCGTATGCCCGCAGGTTCTCCGATGAGTTGACGTCCGACTGCGGTAGCCACCAGCGGAAGCCGCCATCGGCGGAGTTGCGCAGATTGTTGTAGTACCGGCTCTGGTTGTCCTCGACCCAGTAGTCGCCCTTGCGCACCCGGTGGTACGGCATCGAGGTGTATGGCGCGACTCCGTTGCCGAAGGTTTCAGTGATGGTGTACGTCCCGCGCGGTGTGGTGCCGCTGCCCTGCTTGCGCTTGCTGCCGGCCACCGTTCCGTTGCGGCCGATCCTGGCAGTCCGGGTCAGGAACTTCCGGCTCAGCGAGCAGCGTCCCGAGCGGCGCACCCAGAATGACACCCGGGCGTAGCTTCGGGAGGTCTGGTTGACGATGATCACCGTCCGCTGCGACCGGCTGATCTTGGTCGGAACACTGTCCAGGGTCCGCACGCAGCTGCGCCAGGTCGGCGACGTCCGCGGGAACTCGGTCTGCGCCTCAGCCGGCGTCGTGCCGAGCATCAACAGCGCAATCGAGACCAACACCCCGAGAACTCGTCGCACATAGGGCATTCGGAACCCTCCACGGCACTGATGGGTGCCACAAGAAGGGTCGACCACGCTCGCGAGGCATCACCTGCCGCGTGCTACCGTGATCGAAGAATCAACCTTCGGGAGCTCACACCCCATTGGTGGGCTGAGAGGGCGGAGTGCGTACGCGGGTCCGCCGACCGACCGAACCTGACCGGGTAATGCCGGCGTAGGGAGGTCACATGTCAACCACTGCTACAGATTCCCGTACGCCCGAGGCCGCCGAGACGCGGACCGCCGAGGCGCCACTCACGCTGACCACCGAGCCGCCGCGGCCGCTCAGCTTCGTCGACCAGCTGGCCATGTGGGGCAATCTTGGGATCAGCCTGTTCGGGCCGCTGACGGGAGCACTGGTCGCCACCACCGCCGGATCGATCGGCCTCGCCTTCGCCGCCATCCTGGTGGGCTGCGCACTCGGCGCGGTGCTGCTCGGCGCCTCGGCGATGATCGGCGCCACCACGGGGGCACCCGCCATGGTGTCGATCCGGGGCCTGGTCGGCCGCCGCGGGTCCGTCTTCCCGACGATCTTGAACATCGCCCAGAACATCGGCTGGGCAACCATGGAGATCATCGTCATCTCCACGGCCGCGGTCGCGGTGCTGGGCGCGGCCTGGCGCTGGCCGTTCGTGCTGCTGGCCGGGGCGGCGGCCACGGTGATGGCGGTACGCCCGCTGGGCAGCGTCCGGCTGCTTCGCAAGATCATGGTCTGGCTGGTGCTGGCCGCCTCGGTCTTCCTGTTCGTCGAGGTGCTGATGCATCCGCGGCAGCAGATCCCTCAGGACTCGGTGCTCGGCTTCTGGCCGGCCGTTGACCTGGCCATCGCCGGGGTGATCTCGTACGCGCCGCTCGCCGCGGACTACAGCCGCCACTCCCGCACCCGGGCGGCGGCCTTCAACGGCGCCGCCATCGGCTACGGAGTCGCGGCGGTCGCGTACTACGCCCTTGGCGTGTTCGCGGTGGCCAACCTTGGGGCCAGCGATGTGATCACCGCGCTGGTCACCCTGCCGGCAGGGGGGATCGCCATTGCGATCCTGCTCGTCGACGAGGTGGACGAGGCCTTCGCCAACGTCTACTCCACCACCATGTCGGTGCAGAACCTGTTTCCGCGGCTGGACCGCCGGATCGTCGCCGTCACCATCGGGGTGATCGCGACGCTGCTGGCCGGCCTGCTGGACTTCGGCCAGTACCAGTCGTTCCTGTTCCTGATCGGCTCGGTCTTCGTCCCCCTCTTCGCCGTCGCCGCAGTCGACTTCTTCGCCGTCAGCGGGCAGCGCTGGGACGTCTCGGACCGCTCCCGGCTGCGCGTCGCCCCGGTGATCGCCTGGGCCTGCGGCTTCGTCGCGTACCAGCTGGTCTATCCGGGCACCGTGCCCGGCTGGTCCGACCTGTGGACGGCGGTGAACCAGGCGATCGGTTTCACCGCGCCGAGCTGGCTGGGCTCATCGGTGGCGGCCGTCGCCGTCGGCGGGCTGGTGATGCTGCTTCTCGGCCGGCTGACCAGCCGCCGCAACAGCTAGACGACCGACCTACTCCGGGTTGTTGTCCGCCGCACCCCCGAGCGTGTACGGGGTGGTCACGCCCTCATACATCAGGTGCGCGACCATGCCGTCCGCGGCGTGCTTCAGATTGTGGCAGTGGTCCAGCCAGATTCCTGGGTTCGAGGCGACGAACGCGATCTCGTATACCTCCTTGTCCTCAACGTTCAGCGAGTCGAACCACCACGGCGAGCCGGTGGCCGCCACGCCGTTGCGCGAAAGCACCACAGCGTGATGCCCGTGCAGGTGCATCGGATGCACGTCGCCGCTGTGGTTGTAGATCCGCATCACCACGACGTCGCCCTCGCGGACGACATACATCGGTACGTCGGGGTAGAGGTGCCCGTTGATCGACCACCACAGGCCCGGCCGGCCGCGAACGAAGCCGGGCCGCCGGCCGACGGAGTAGTCGAAGTGCCGGTCCGCTCGAGCCGGGTCGAATCCGAGCCGTGCCGGCTTGCCGTAGCTGAGCAGGTTGAGCGGCTGCTGGGGAAGCGCCGGCGCGGCCGGCGCATCGCCCGCACCGAGGATCACGGCGGTGCCCTTGGAGAGCTGGACCCGTACCGGCGTTCCGTCGGCCGGCATGGTGAAGCCGAAATCGGCCCGGGCGCCTCCGGTCAGGGTGAGGCGCACGCCGCGTACCTCATCCGGCTGGTTGACGTCGTAGCCGTCGATCGCGAGCACCTGGTACGGGGTGGCGCTCCACACGTTGATCAGCCCGTTGTCGGTATTGACCACCCGCAGCCGCACCCGCTGCCCCGGCCTCGCGGGCACGCGCAGGTCGCCTACATTCCCGTTCAGGGTTTGGGCGCCTCCGCCGTAGACGTGGCGGACCGCCAGCACATCGGAGACGGTCCTGTCCGGATTGGCCGGCGTGATCACCAGCGCACCGAAAAGGCCACCGACGACCTGTTCGTGGGCCACCTGGTGCGAGTGATACCAGTAAGTACCGATGTGGCTGGCGACGAAGCGGTAGACGAATTCCCCGCCGACCGGCGCGGCATTCTGGGTCACTCCGGCGACGCCGTCCATCGCGTTCGGTACGTCGACGCCGTGCCAGTGCAACGCCACCCCGGCGGTAACCGAGTTGTTTCGCAGGTGGACCTCGATCAGCTGGCCCTGCTTGGCGGTGATGGTTGGCCCGGGCGAGGTGCCATTCAGGGTGTAACCCTGCACCGGCTTCCCGCCGAAGTTCAGCCGGGCGCTCTCGGCGACCAGGTCGACCAGGACATCGGCCTTCCGAGCGGGGTCAGCGGTCAGCGTTTCGACGCTACGGGTGCCGGCCGCCCGATGATCCAAGTGGCCGCTCTCGTCCGGTGCCGGCCCGCGGCCGTCGTCGGGATAGCCCATGTCCAGCACCGAGATGTTCTTCGGCACCAGGCTGGCCTGCCACAGAATCGCCAGGGGTGCGAGGATCGCGACGCTCGCCAGGACCGCCACGACCAACCGCCACTGGCGGCGTACCGCACCCCCGGCCATTCCGGCTTCCCAGGCTAGGCCACGGGAGCGCTGGCGGTGTCGCGCACCTCGACGCGCTCCGCCGTGCGGACCCGCATCGCCGCCGACACGGCGACACCAAACAAGATCAGCGCATTGGCACCGTGCAGCCAGCCGAGCCCGGCGAGGCTGTGTGAGAAGAGACCCAGCAGGACCTGCACGACCGTTACGCCGAACACAATCAACGCCCACTTGATACCCCCCGGCACCTTCGCGAAGAAGGAGCTGATCAGGAAAAGCAGCGCGATTGCTGGCAGGACGATGGTTCCGGCGATGCCGTGCAGTGAGAACCCGGTGTAGCCGCCGATGTCCGGCGTCAGCTCGGTCGACTTGTCGAGGCTGCCGCCGTTCTCGATCCACTTGATCAGACCGAACATGCCGAAGGCGATGGCGGCCGCCTGCACCATGACGCCGGCCGCGACCAGCAGGGCAAGGACCCGATAAACGTTCTTCATGCTTTCCCTTCAGATTGGCTCGAATCCCCCGCAAGAAATATCGCCCAAGTGCAGGAGGCTAGCACCCCATTTCTGATACAGAGCGGTGCCGAATAACCACGTTGAGAGTAATTTCAACGGCGGCTGCGCGGTCAGCCGATTCCCGTTGACAGCCGTCAATCACGGGCGATCGGGCAGGACATGCAGCGCGGCCCGCCACGGCCCGAGCCCAGCTCCGAGCCAGCGATCGGGATCACTTCGATGCCCGCTTCGGTGAGCCGCTCATTGGTCTCAACGTTCCGCTCGTACGCGACCGCGACTTTCGGCGCCAGCGCAAGCGTGTTGTTGCCGTCGTCCCACTGCTCCCGTTCGGCAGTCACCGGGTCGAGCCCGGTGTCGATCACCCTGAGCTGGTCGATACCCATCGCCTGCGCCGCCGCCTTCAGGAACGGAGCTGACGGCTCCATCACCAGCTCTCCGTCCGTGCTGGGGCGTACGGTGACCGCGGCGAGGCGATGCGCGACGTTCGGGTACATCACCACCGCGTCGACATCGACCATGGTGCAGATGGTGTCCAGGTGCATGGTGGCCCGGTCCTGGTCGATCGGCACGACCAGCACCGTGTGCGCCAGACCGAGCTGGAACGCCGTACGGGCGAGCCGCTCCGCACCCGCCGGTCGCGTCCGCTGCCCCACGCCGATGGCCAGCACCCCGTCGGCCAGGGCCAGCACGTCCCCACCCTCCAGGAACTCCCTCTCCCAGCCGTGGATCCGCTGCACCCCTGAGAAGCGCGGGTGGAAGGCGTAGATCAGCTCGGTCAGCTGGGTCTCCCGGCGCCGGGCCGGCATCGCCAGGGAGGTGATGGTCACTCGGTCCTGTACCCAGACACTGGAGTCGCGGGTGAACAGCAGGTTGGGCAGCGGGTCGATCAGGAAGTCCTCCGGCAGATGCAGTGCGGCGACCAGACTGCCGGTGCCGCGGACCTCGTCGTTGCGCAGCCCGGCGATCATGACCTCGGCCAGGTCGTGAGGATCCAGCTCGGAGAGAAAGGCCGTCAGGAAGCTGCGCAGCCGGTCGCCCAACCGCATGTCGTCGCAGGCCAGTTCGATCGCTCGAACCCTGGCGGCAGCATCGGCCAGGGTCTCCACCAGCAGCCGGGCCAGGTAGAGCACCTCGACGCCACGACCCTGCAACGCGGCCGCGAACGCGTCGTGCTCCTGCTGAGCCCGGTCCACCCACGGCAGCCCGTCGAAGAGCAGCGCGTCGTTGTTCCGCGGGGTCAGCCTGCGCAACTCATTACCCGGGCGGTGCAGCATGACGGTACGCAGCGGTCCGACCTCGGATCGGACTCCGGGAGCTGGTAGAGCGGACACAAAGGCGACCATATCGAGACAGGGCCGTCGTCTTTCCCGCACAAGGCCGCATCCGGTGGTCGATGGGGGCCGAGTCCGGGTCGTCTTTCCGCACAAGGCCGCATCCGGTGGTTGATGGGGGCCGAGTCCGGGTCGTCTTTCCGCACAAGGCCGCATCCGGTGGTTGAGGGGGCCGAGTC
>JBKPNA010000428.1:0-8362 GCA_046765695.1 Actinomycetota bacterium
TGTGTTGCCGCGTACCGGCAAGAACTTCGATACCTCGCCAAGCGGCCGCTGCTCACCCGCTCCTACAACCGACTCGACGTCAATCGGCTGCACGAGACGGCTACCGAGAAGTCGCTGCGCCGGGAGATTCAGCGCTCGGCGATGCGGGCCAGAGGCCGTACCAGTGACCGGGCACTCCCCCGCTTCACCACCGAGCATGAGGGCCGCCGGCACATCGTCGAGGAACCACCGCTGATCACCCGACTCCCCGATCAGGAGGCGGAGGCGGTCGGAGCTGCTCTGGACCAATACCTCCCCACCCTGGCACCGCACTGGCGCCGAGTGCTCGGTGGCTACACCCTCATCGATGTCGCCCAAAAGGTGGTCGGAGTAGGAAGCGTCGGTCTGCGGGCGTATGTGGCGCTCCTGGAGGGCAGCACCCCGAACGACGTCGTATTCCTGCAGCTCAAACAGGCACGGCGGTCTGTACTCGGACCGTACGTCCATGGAGACTCTGCCTGGCACGCACACCAAGGGCAGCGTGTCGTCGAATACCAGCAGGCACTCCAGACGGCAAGTGATCCATTGCTCGGCTGGACCTCTGTCGGCGACTTCCAGTACTACGTACGCCAGTTCCGCAATATGAAGGGCACCATCCCCCTCAACGGACTCAATCCGGCAGCGCTCATCGACTACGCCCGCATCGTCGGCCACCTGCTCGCCAAGGGTCACGCGCGAACCAGCGGAGCCTCCATGATCGCCGGCTACATCGGCAGCTCAACCAGACTCGATGAAGCGATGGTTCACTTCTGCCGGGCCTACGCCGACCAGACCGAGGCCGATCATGCCAGTTTGGCCAAGGCGGTTCAACGGGGCGAGTTTCCCGTCGACAAGGCCATGACGAACCTCGGGTCGGCGTTCCGTCCCTAGCTGAGGCGCAGCTCTTCGAGTCCTATACTGTCGCGCAAGCTCGGGATCGTTCTGCTGCGACTCGAAGGTGAGCAGCCATGACCGCCACCCCGGCTTCCCACCAGCCAGCTCCCACGTCGCGGAGCAGGGCTCCGAGATCGTCGATCGACTGCGGCTCGGTGACGAGTCGGCATACGCGGAGATCGTGACGGCATGGTCCCCGGCGATGCTGCGCCTCGCCGACCGCTACGTGTCGACACGGGCATCGGCGGAGGAGGTCGTTCAGGAGACCTGGGTCGCTGTACTGCACGGGCTGGACAGATTCCAGCGGCGATCGACGCTCAAGACATGGGTGTTCAGGATCCTGGTCAACACCGCGACGAGCCGCGGGGCCCGGGAGCGCAAGGTCGTACCGCTGTCGGCGCTATGCACCGGCGGCTCCGGCCGGACGACAGTTGACCCGGACCGGTTCCAGCCGGTTGCCGCCGAGGACTCCGAACACTGGACGGACGCCGACCGGCAGCGGCGATGGGACTCGGGCCCGGAGTCGACGGTGCTGAGGCGTGAGATCCGTCAGCAGCTGTCATGGGCGCGCGGACTGCAGCAGCAGCGCCGCGGAGTTGATGTACGAGAACCGCTCGTACGTGGGGGGTCGGCTCGGTGTGCCGAGTACGTCTCCATCGCCCCGTCCCGCTCCAACCTGGGGCAGCGTGTCGATGCCGAGCCGGCTGGTGCCGTGGTCCTCGGCGATGTCGGCGAGCCGGTGCCCGTTGTAGGTGCGATCACCCACCTGCAGGTGGTTCAACCCGTCAAGGTGGGTGCCCATCTGTTGGGTTGCGGTGACCTGCTCGACGATCCAGTTGACGGCGTTGCGTCCGAGCCCGTGCGGGCCGCCGCCCGGTAGCCGCCGGTTGATGTGGTGGTAGTTGGTCGTCAGGTCTGCCGGAAGGTGCGGCCCGGGAACGCCGGCACGTCGGCGTGCAGCACGTGCGCGAGGTCGTGCACGATTCCGCGCCGGACCCGCGCCGTCGCCTCGACGATTTTCGCGGGCGTGATCTCGTTGAGCGCGCCGGCCTCGTCGTCCGGACCGTACCGGGACGGCCACCAGCCCTCCGTGACCGGTGCGCCCGCTGCCACGGCGGTGTCGGTCACCGCGCTCACTCGCTGGACCAGGTGCTCTCGAAGGACGGGTAGAGGGTCAGGCCGCCATCGACGAAGATGGTCTGCCCAGTGATGTACGCCGCCTCGTCGGAGCACAGGAACGCGATCACCGCGGCCATCTCCTCCGCCTCCCCGGCCCGCCGCATCGGGATGTGGCTCTCGACCGCCTTGCGCTTGACCGGGTCATCGATCCAGGACCGGTTGATCGGCGTCACGGTCGCTCCCCGCCCGATGCTGTTCACTCGGATGCCGCGTGCGGCGTACTCGAGGGCCAGCGTGTGGGTGAGGTTCTGCATGCCGCCCTTCGACACCGAGTAGCCGAGGAATCGCGGCTTCGGGATCACCTGGTGCACGCTGGAGACGTTGACGATCGTGCCGCCCTTGCCGCCGTCGAGGAAGTGCCGGACGGCGTGCTGGGCGCACAGGAATGCGCCGCGCAGGTTGACCGCCAGCACCTTGTCGAAGTCGGCCACCGCCAGGTTGTGGGTGTCGTCGGCCACCTGGATGCCGGCGTTGTTGATGAGAAAGTCGAGCCGGCCGTACTCGGTGAGCACCTGATCGAACATCGCGGCCACCTCATCCTCGCGAGACACATCGGCCGCGACGATGATTGGTCTGGTGCCCGCCTGTTCCATCTGCTTCACGCACAGGTCCATGCCGTGCTCGATGGACGCCTTAGTGGCCTCGGCGCCCTCCGGCCGGCCCACGTAGTTGATCGCGACGTCGACGCCCTCCTCGCCGAGCCGTACCGCAATCGCCTGGCCGATGCCGGAGCTGCCTCCCGTCACCAGGGCGACCTTGTCCTGCAGACCCTTCATCTCTAACTCCTCACTGGTTCGCCGGTGAGAAGTCAGTCCCGTTGGCCGGGCGGACGTTACACCGAGGTTGGCGATGTAACGCCGGCCCCGGGTCAACAGACTGGCAAACCATGACTCTCGACGACACAGCAACCACCGCCGCGACCGGACCCACCGGTGCCGCCCCGCAATGGATCGGCCAGCCGCCTGCGAATCTCGTCCCGACCCGGGAGGGACTGCACCGGCTCGCCGTGTACGTCGTCTCGCCGGCCCAGCAGGCGGGTCAACAACGAGATGGCGCTGCAGTGGACACCGGGCGGATTCGGCACTCCGGTCTTCGACGAACGGCAGGTGTGGGTCGACCGCGGGCGGGTCAGTGTCCGGAACGGCGACCAGGTCCGGAGCGTCTTTCCCGATTCACTCGGGGACGCGGCGACGCTCGTCCTCGACGGCCCACCGGATGGACAGTTCGCGGCGGGTCTTGACGTGCCACCGCCGGACGAGCCGGCCAGCCTGGGCATCGATCAGGATGCCGCGTCGTGGATCGGAGACTGGTACGGCTTCGTCTGGTCGCTCCTCGATCCGGCGGCAGCCCGCTGTGGAACGCCGATTCGTTCCCCGGAGCGATCGTTCTGGTCTCCGAGCTGGTCCGTGCGGCCGACCCGCGGGCGCAAGCGCTGGCGTTCTTTCGGGAGCGGTTGGCCGCCGTGGGCGCATGACAATAGGTGCTACTCGCGCTGCTTGGCGCCTTCGGTGCGCCCACCCTGTCGGGACTCCGCAACCGGGAGGGGTCTCGTGGCTGGCACCACGAGCAGTGCCAGCACCGATATGGCGCCGACGACGAGCAGCGCGTTGAGGATGCCGAACTGGTCGCCGAGGAAGCCCAGCAGTGGTGGTCCGGCGAGGAACGCGGTGTAACCGATCGTGGTCACCACGCTCAGCCGGAGCGCGGCGTACTGCGGGTCGTCGGCCGCCGCTGACATGCCGACAGGGAAGCCGAGACTCGCTCCGACACCCCAGACGGCGGTACCGACGAAGGCCAGCCAGACATTGCCGAAGACGACAAGAAGACAGCCGAGGATGGACGCGGCGAACAGGATGCGCAGAATCGGTACCCGGCCGTAGCGATCGAGCAGCCCGGTTCCCAAGATCCGCCCAGCTGTCATGAACGACAAGAACACGGCGAAGGCGACCACCCCGATGGCCTTGTCGACTCCGTGGCCGTCGACGAATGCGACGGCCATCCAGTCGTTGGCGGTTCCTTCGGCGAACGCGGCGGCCAGCACCACGAGCCCGATCAGCAGTGTTCGCGGCTCCGTCCAGGCCGATCGAGTCCGGCCGACCTTTGACTGCTCAGTGGCGGTGTCGACAGTGGCGCTGTCGTCGGCCACGAACTGCCCAGTTCCCCACAGCACAGCTACGGTTCCGAGCACGGCAACCACAGCAATATGGCCGGCCACGGGCACTTGGAGCGCGGTCATCCCGGCTCCCACGAGTGCGGCCAGCACGGTGCCCCCGCTGAATGCAGCATGGAACCAGGGCATGATCGCCTTGCGGAGACCGTGCTCGACGACAGTCCCCTCAAGGTTCTGTGCCACGTCCCACATGCCACTGCCGAGGCCCAGCAGAAACAGCCCTGGCATCACCAGGAACAGCGAAGCCTGGGCTTGTACGGCTATGCCTGCCAAGACGGTGCCCGGCATGGCCAACGCCATCCCAAGACGCACAGTCCTCATGGCGCCGATGCGGTGTGCGATCGGACCGGCGGTCGGTAACCCGAGAACCGCTCCGAAGGAGACGGCGAGGAGCATCAGTCCCAGCCGGCCGGGCGACAGGTCAAGCAGCTCTTTGACATCAGGCACGCGCGACATCCACGTCGCAAGGAGGATCCCGTTCACTGCGAACACGACGAACGTGCCGTTCCTGGCGGATACCGCGCGCGCCGCCACGACGTCCAGACTGTTCACGTAAGGATCATGCCAGTGGCGGCACGGCTGCCCAGATTTGCATCGATACCCCGCCCGCACCTTGATCAAGTCCCGAGCGCATCACCATGATCATCGGCCACGCCACCCTCGCGAGCAACCACGTGCCAAGAATGCGCGCCCGCTCGGACAAAGCGCTGGCGCCTTCGTGCGGTGCGACGTATGGTGGCTGACCGGACGGTCTGGCTACTGATCCCAGGAGAGGAGAAGACGATGCGAGCGGCATGCGAGTACAGACAACTCTTCTCTCGCCATCCGAAGGGGATCACGCGTGCCCACCCGTTTGCTCAACCTGGGCATCCTCGCCCACGTTGACGCCGGTAAGACCACACTCACCGAGCGGCTGCTCCATCTCGCGGGCGTCATCGACGAGCCGGGGTCGGTCGACTCCGGCACCACCCGAACCGACACGCTGGCGCTCGAACGCCGGCGCGGCATCACCATCAAGGCCGCCGTCGTGGCGTTCCCGGTCGGGAATACCACGGTCAACGTGATCGACACCCCCGGCCACCCGGACTTCATCGCGGAGGTCGAGCGCGTCCTCGCCGTACTCGATGGTGCCGTGCTGGTGGTCTCGGCGGTCGAGGGCGTCCAGCCGCAGACCCGGATCCTGATCCGTGCTCTGCAGCGGCTGCACGTGCCGACCCTGCTGTTCCTCAACAAGATCGACCGAACGGGCGCGGATCCCAGCGCAGTCCTGGCCGCGGTCCGCACCCGGCTGACGTCGGACGTGCTGGCCATGGGCTCGGTGGCCGAAGCAGGCAGCCGTGCCGCCGACTTCCGGGCCTATTCCGGGCAGAACGCTGCCTTCCGCGACCAGGAGGCGGCGGCGCTCGCCGAGCACGACGACACGCTGCTCGCGTCCTACGTCGAGGGGCGGTCCCCATCCGGCGGCCAGCTGCGTGCGGCGCTGGCGGAACAGGCCCGAGCGGGGGTCCTGTACCCGGTGTACGCCGGCTCGGCGGTCACCGGAGCCGGCGTTGGCGAGCTCATGCGCGGGATCGAGACGCTGCTACCGGCCGCCGACGGAAAGCCGGACGCGCCACCGTCCGGCTGGGTGTTCAAGATCGAGCGCGGAGGCGGCGGGGAGAAGGTCTCCTACATCCGAATGGTCGACGGCGCGGTACTGCCCCGGCAGCGGCTCCACCTGCCCGCGAGCCGCGTCGGAAAGGTGGCGGGCATCGAAGTGTTCGAGAGTGGACGATGGAGGCGCGCCGCCCGGGTGGACGCCGGGCAGATCGGCCGGCTGCACGGACTCACCGAGGCCCAGGTCGGCGACACCTTCGGTCGGCCCGGTGGCCCCGAGAGGCACCACTTCGCCCCGCCGACCCTGGAGGCGTCCGTGACCGCCGTGCGGCCCGAACAGGGCCCGGCGCTGCGCGCCGCGCTGGCTGAGCTGGCCGACCAGGACCCGCTCATTGACGTCCGGACCGGGAACGACGGACTGCCCACCGTGTCGCTCTACGGGCAGGTGCAGCAGGAGGTGCTCGGGTCGACCCTGGCAGAGGAGTACGGGATCGACGTCGCGTTCGCCGACGCCGGGGTGCTGCACATCGAACGTCCGCGGCGGCCCGGTGCGGCCGTCGCACGACTCAACACCGACACCAACCCCTACCACGCCACCATCGGCCTGCGCATCAGCCCGGGCCGAGCAGGCTCGGGGCTACGGTTCACCAACCGGGCAGCGGCCCGCGACATGCCGCTCTACCTGTTCAAGAACGCCCAGGCGTTCACCGCGGCCATCGAAAGACACGTCCGCAAGGCGCTCGAGCACGGCCTCTACGGCTGGCGCGTGACGGATGCCCTGGTCACGCTGACCGAGGTCCGATACAGCGTCGCCGATGGCCCACCCTCGCGACGGGGGCCGACCAGCACCGCGTACGACTACCGCCAGGTCACGCCCGTCGTGGTCGCCGAGGCCCTCCGCCGGGCCGGGACTCGCGTCTGTGAGCCGGTCCTACGGGTGCTGGTCGAGGTGCCGACCTCCAGCGCGGTCGCCGTCCAACAGCTCGTCACCCGCTGGGCTGCCCAGCTGACATCGGTGACGGCGGTCGGCGACCTCACCCAGCTCGAGGTGCGGCTCGTGGCGGGCAGGCTGCACGAGCTGCAGCGCCAGCTTCCCGACCTGACCGGCGGACAGGGCTCACTCGAGTCCCAGTTCGACGGCTACCAGCCGGTGCTCGGCCCGCCGCCGTGCCGGCGGTAGTCGTGCTGCCGGTCAGCTTGTTCCGCGGGGTACTGAACGGCCGCCTCTCTGCCGATTCCCACTCTTCAGCGGGCCGGCGTACGATGCGGTCTGGTGGCTCACCGGCTGTGGTGGTTGCCTGGCCGCTCTCGTCGTCTGGCGCAGTGGGGATTGGATGAATCGACAGCCTGAGCGACTGCCGACCTTGAACGAGCGGCCCACCGTGCTTATCGCAGGCAGCGGGTTCGGCGGTTTCCACGCCGCCCGGGAGCTGGAGCGCCGGTTGCCGGCAGAGGCGGCCGACATCGTGCTCGCCAGCCCGGAGAACCACCTCACTTACGGCCCGCTGCTGCCCAACGTCGCCGCGGGAGTGATCGAGCCCCGTTACGTCGCAGTAGCGTTGCACGGGGAACTGCACCGTACCCGCTACCTGACCGGGGCGTTGACCGCGCTGGACATTCCCGGGCGCACCGCCACGCTCAGCGACTCGGACGGCAAGGTCGCGAGTGTGGATTGGGACCGGCTGGTTCTGGCTCCCGGTGCGGTAACCCGTCTGCCCCCGATACCCGGCCTGGCTGAACACGCCCTGGGCCTGAAGACGGTGACCGCTGCCATCGCGCTACGTGATCACGTGATCCGCCAGCTCAACCTGGCTGACGCGACCGACGATCCGGCTGAGCGGCGGGCTCGGGCGACCTTCGTCGTGGTCGGCGCCGGCTAGTCGGATCGGTCGAAAGCTCCGGTCCTGCTTAGCCCAAAGGCAAGCAGCCTTCTTGACCGTTCATCCTGTGAAGGCGGTCAAGCCGGAATCCGTCCGGCCGGCCTGGTCCCGCCGACCCGAGTGAGCTGCGGCGGTATGACGAGGTCGAGCAGCCAGCCGATGAGCACTCGCACCCGTCCGGCGGCGCTGGGCAGCGCCAGAAGGTGGTAGCCACGGGTGACCAGGGCCGCAGGCGGTCCCCATAGTGGCAGTCCGAGCGGGCGGGCGACCGCACTGAATGGGCCGAGATCGACCGCCTGCCCCAGGTCGTGGTGTCGGTACGGACGCTCGGTGCCGTAGCCAAGAGAAGCCGCGAGGTTGCGGGCGACTGCACGACCCTGGCGTTGGGCGTGCTGGGCGGTCGGTGCGGTGAACCGGCCAGGCCGGGTCAGGTCCGGCACGGCTGCCGCGTCCCCGAGCGCATAAACCCCGTCGACGCCAGGAACCCGCAGCGTCGCCTCCACGGGCAGCCGGCCTTTCTCCAGCGGCAGGCCGAGCTGCTCGATGACCGGTTCGGGTTTGACTCCCGCGGCCCAGATCAGCGTGTACGACGGCAGCCTGTCGCCGTCCGAGAGCTGTACTGCGT
>JBKPNA010000429.1:0-4034 GCA_046765695.1 Actinomycetota bacterium
GGATCTGGGTGCCCTGAGTCTTGGCGTCTTCGCGGATCCTCGCCGCCTCCGTCCGGGCCTCGGCGAGCTGGGCGTTGTACTCGGCCAGCGCAGCCTCAGCCGCCTGCTGGGCCTTCTCCGCCTTCTCGATGCCACCCTGGATGGCTGCCGTGCGCTCGGCGTAGGTCTCCTCGAACCGCGGCACCACGAACCTCGAGATCACCACCGTGAGCAGCAGTACGAAGACCACGGCCAGGATCACCTCGGTCCAGTTCGGCAGCAGCGGGTTCTCCTCTGCCAGGGGAAGGAGCAGGCTTGTCACGCTGGCGCCCCGGGGAAGCCGAACACGAAGGCCAGCGCGATGCCGATGATCGCCAGCGCCTCCGTCACGGCGAAGCCGATCCAGGCCGTGCCCATCATTGCGCCGCGGGCCTCCGGCTGCCGTGCCGTGCCCTGGATGACCGAGGCGAAGATCAGACCGACACCGATGCCGGGACCGATGGCGCCGAGACCGTAGCCGACAATGCCGAGCGATCCGACGAGCTCCAGTGGTGTTGCCATGTGCTGCTTCCTTTCGGAGGTTTTCCGCGGGTGTGCGAAGGTTTCTTTTCAGTGCTCCTCTGCGGCTGCGGAGGAGATGTAGTTGGCGGTCAGGACCGTGAAGATGAAGGCCTGCAGCGACTGCACGAAGAGCTCAAGACCGAAGATCGCCATGCTGGCGATCCAGGCCACCACGCCGGCCAGCTTGTTCACGATGGAGTCGCTGTGCAGCAGCAGGAACTCCCCGCCGAGCACGAAGACCAGCACCAGCAGGTGGCCGGCAAACATGTTGGCGAAGAGTCGCAATGACAGCGTGATCGGCCGCACGATGATGTTCGAGAAGAACTCCAACGGATTGATGATCGGCCACATGAAAACCGGCACCCCGGACGGCAGCGTGGTGTGCTTGAGGTAGCCGAAGAACCCGTGCTTGGCGATGCCGACTCCGTTGTAGAGCACCCACACCATTGCAGCCAAACCATATGCCCAGCCGACGTGGGAGGCGGTGGGAATCAGCGTCAGGGGGAAGATCCCCCAGAGGTTGTTGACCAGGATGAAGGAAAACAGCGCGATCAGGAACGGCAGGTAGCGGCGGAAGTCGTGCCCGATCATGTCTCGGGCGATGCCGTTGCGAACGAAGAAATAGGCGGTCTCGCCGATGAACTGGCTCTTGCTGGGCACCAGCTTCTGGTTCCGGGCCATCAGCATCCAGAAGGCGGCGACCAGGATCACCGAGACGACGGCCATCACCAGGTACTTGTCCAGCCACTCCGGGGCTCCCGGGTAGAGCGGAGGCAGGTCGAAGCTGTGTACGCCCGGGGGCTCGAACTGCTCGGTCTCCAACGGCACCAGGCCAAAGAATCCGCTCACCTCGCCTCCCCTCTGACCTGACCTGTCTGGCGCGGAGTCGACTCCGCAGCGTCGAATCCTTCGTCACCGACGCTGCCGAAGCGACGGATGATCATGTAGCAGCCCAGGGCGGCGCCGAGCACGATGCCGATCGGCACCAGGAAGCCCGTGCCCAGGAAACGATCACCGAGCCAGCCCAGGAACCCGTAGAACGCCACCCCGGAGATCAAGTACGAGAGCACCCGCATCCCCAGGTTCATGCCATCTAACTTCTCGGCCTTCGCCGATCTTGGGTGGCTCTGCCCCGCGTCACCGTATTCGTTCATGGCGTGACACACGCTAGCAGTGATTGTGGCGCCGGTCACGGTGACGAGTCTCCGCTGGCGGGGGGCACGTACTCGGTGTCGTAGACGCCAATTCTCAGCCGGGAGAAGACAAAAACCTCGACGATCAGCCAGCCGGCGACGACGGCGATCGTCGTCAGAAAGATCACCATGGGCACCAGAGTCGGCCACGCTTCCCGATAGCGGCTGTAGATCACGAGAACCAGACCGAGCACGACGACCCGAGTGGTGTAGCTGCACAGCGACACGGTCAGCAGGGTCCGCGCGCCGGCGTCGGCGAACAGCACCATGACGTACTGCCCGAGGCCGTAGAAGAACAGCACCATGGCGGCGGCCAGCGCGGCAGACAGCAGGCCTGCCCACCCATAGCCGATCCAGAAACCGGCCAGGCAGCACACGGTGGCCGCCAGGCCACCCACGGCGCCGCCGCGGAGCAGCTTCCGGGCCCGGATGACATGGATGCTCGGCCCGTCCGCCCGCGCCGCGTGCTCAGCTTGGCTGTCGACGGTCATCGGCGGGCAGTCCCTTTCATGATCGGTTCGTGGCCAGGTCGCGAAACGCGGAGCTTCCGCGCGGGCTGCGTGCGGGAAAAGTAGCACAGCGTGAACAACTTGGTTGTCGCGCCATCTGGCGGCACGCCCACGGGGCCGTCCCCGTGGGGTCTATGGCATCGCCCCGCTGGGCGCAGCAGGCTTGTGCCGGACCGGCCGGCCCAGGGTGATCAACGCCAGCACGAGTGCGCAGAGGGCGACCGCGGCTGCAACGGTCCATTGCCAGTCGGTGCGGACCAGACCAAGAACGATCACTCCCGAGGAGACCAGGGCGGACCAGACGTACATCAACAGAACGGCCCGGCGCTGGCTGTGTCCCCGTTCCAGGAGCCGATGATGCAGGTGCTGCTTGTCGGCGACGAACCACCAGCGGCCCGCGTAGGTCCGGCGGATGAAGGCCATGGCCAGGTCGAGGAACGGCAGGGCCAGGATGGCCAGCGGCAGCACCAGCGGCAGGATGGCCGGGACCAGTCCGGCAGGGCCGTCCTCGAGCTGGGAGGTGTCGATCTGGCCCGTCAGGCTGATCGTCGAGGTGGCCAGCAGCAGCCCGAGCAGCATGGCTCCCGAGTCGCCCATGAACATCCGGGCCGGGAAGAAGTTGTGCGGCAGGAATCCCAGACAGACCCCCGCGATGGCGACGGTGATCAGGCTGGACGTGGTCGCCCGGGTCAGCCCCTCGAGCACGGTCATCAGGTAGGAGTAGGCGAAGAACGCTCCAGCCCCGATGCCGACCACGCCGGTCGCCAACCCGTCCAGCCCGTCCACGAAGTTGACCGCGTTGGAGCACAGCACGATGAAGAACACCGTGATCGCCACCGACGCCGAGGCGTTGAGCGAGAGGATCTCGCCGGGCAGCGGGATCCAGAGCATCTTGACCCCGAGGGCGACCGCGATGCCGGCCGCGAGCACCTGCCCGGCGAACTTGGCCAGCGGCGGCAGGTCGTAGACGTCGTCCAGCACTCCGACCACGCAGATCACGGCAGCAGCCGTCAGCACGGCCCGGGAATCCTCGCGTACGGTCGGCTGGCCACCCAGGAACGGCAGGGTCCAGGAGAGCACCACGGCGGCGGCCACTCCCGCAAGCATCGCGATTCCGCCGAAGTAGGGCATCTCGACGGTGTGCACATCGCGGTCGCGGACCCTGGCCAGCGCACCCGTACGGAACGCCAACCGGCGGCACAGACCGCTGACCAGGTAGGTCACCGCTGTGGCGACACTGAGCACCAGCAAGTACTCGCGCACTCAGCCGTCCTCGGGTTCCGACTGGGGTGCAGGTTCTGGAGAGGGCTCAGGCTCTGGCTCAGGTTCTGGCTGAGGCTCAGGTTCTGGCTGAGGCTGGGTCAGGTCGACCAGATCGGACAGGGTTTCGCGCAGCAGGCCGACACTGAGCGCGCCGGCCCGGAGCACCTCACCGGTGGACGTGCGGGTGAAGTCGACGATGGTGGACGGCCGGCCGCCACCGGTTGCGAGCCCTCCCCCATCCAGGTACACCGCGACCGAGTCACCCAGCTGCTCGATGGCCTCGTCGCAATCGAGTGCCGCCGGCTGTCCGGTCCGGTTGGCACTGCTGACTGCCAGCGGACCGGTCTTGCGCAGGACCTCCCGAGCCAGCCAGTGGTCCGGCACCCGTAGGGCGATGGTGTTCTTCGAGTCGCCGAGGTCCATCCGCAGGCTCGGCTGCATCCAACAGATGACGGTGAGCGCGCCCGGCCAGTGCCGGGCGATCAGGTCCTTGGCCGCCGCTGGTACGTCCGTGGCGAGTGCCTTGATC
>JBKPNA010000430.1:0-19973 GCA_046765695.1 Actinomycetota bacterium
GGCCGGCGTAGCCCTGTGCGTGCTCCTCCAGCAGATCGAGGTCCGAGCGCAGGGTCGCGACGGCCAACCGGTGCTCTCGGCCAGACGCGTCGGCCAGCCGCCAGCCCGCAGGCTGCAGATCGATCGCCAGCCCGGCCAGCAGGGCGGTCGACCGGCCGATCATCGCCGCGTACGCGCCCCGCTCCGGCAGCTCGGGAAGGTACGGCAGGTCCGGGCATTCGGCGAAGGCGATCTTGATCGCGTCCGCGATGTCGGTGCCGGGCCAGGACCCGATGCCGGTGACGCGCACCTGCGAGAGCGAACTCACGCCGCGGTCGCCGCGATGGTGGCGCTGCCCACCACCCGGGTGCCGTCGTAGAGCACCACGGCCTGGCCCGGCGCCACGCCACCAGCCGGGGAGTCGAGCCTCACCTCGAGGTGTTCGTCGACGTGGACCGTCGCCGGCAGCGCGGAGCCGTGGGCACGCAACTGGACGGCACCGCACCAGCGGCCGTCGGTGGACTCCTGGGTCCACGTCGGGCGGATGGCCCGGATGGTCCGTACGGCGAGGGCGTCCCGCGGTCCGACGGTGACGGTGTTCACCACCGGCGAGATGTCCAGCACATAGCGCGGCTGGCCGTCCTCCGCCGGCACGCCCAGCCGCAGGCCACGCCGCTGGCCGACGGTGAACTGGTGGGTGCCGGAGTGCTCGCCGACCTTACGGCCGCCACGATCCACGATGTCCCCGGCTCGGCGGCCGAGCCGCCCGCTCAGGAATCCTGCGGTGTCCCCGTCCGGAACGAAGCAGATGTCGTGGCTGTCCGGCTTCTCGGCCACCGCGAGCCCACGCCGCGACGCCTCGGCCCGGACGTCGGACTTGACCGAGGCGCCGAGCGGGAACATCGAGTGCTGCAGCTGTGCTTGGGTCAGCACGCCCAGCACGTAGGACTGGTCCTTCTCCGCGTCGACGGCGCGGTGCAGCTCGATCACCTGCCCGGTCCGCACCAGCCGCGCGTAGTGGCCGGTGCAGACGGCGTCGAAACCGAGGGCGAGGGCCCGGTCCAGCACAGCCGCGAACTTGATCTTCTCGTTGCAGCGCAGACACGGGTTGGGGGTGCGGCCTGCCGCGTACTCCGCGACGAAGTCGGCCACCACGTCGGCCGCGAACCGATCCGACAGGTCCCAGATGTAGAACGGGACGCCGAGCACGTCCGCAGCCCGCCGGGCGTCGTGGGCGTCCTCGCGGGAGCAGCAGCCGCGGGCCCCGGAACGGAACGACTGCGGGTTCTTGGACAGGGCGAGGTGCACCCCTGTCACGTCGTGACCGGCGTCGACGGCCCGCGCCGCGGCGACGGCGGAGTCGACGCCGCCCGACATGGCGGCCAGCACCCTCATGGGCTCTACGTTATGCGTACGCGGCAGCCAGCCGCGCCCGGCGTACGGCCTCGGGCAGCGCAGCGGCCAGCGCGGCCACATCGGCCCGGGTAGAGGTGTGCCCCAGCGAGAAGCGCAGCACCGACCGAGCCTGCTCGGGGCTCGCTCCGAGCGCGGACAGCACATGGCTCGGCTGCGTGACCCCCGCCGAGCAGGCCGAACCCATCGAGCAGTCGATGCCGGCGGCATCGAGCAGCAGCAGCAGCGACTCGGCCTGGCAGCCGGGGAAGCCGAGCGCGGTCACGCCCGGCAGGCTGCCGACCGGGTCGGTGGTGCCGTACAGCACGGCGTCCGGCACACAGCGCAGCACCGAGTCGAGGAGCTCCGCACGCAGCGTCCGCAGCCGGTCCTCCTCCTGCTGCCTGCGGCGTACGGCCACCTGCACCGCGGCGGCGAAGCCGGCGACGGCTGCGACGTCCAGGGTGCCGGAGCGGACGTCGCGTTCCTGTCCCCCGCCGTGCAGCACCGCCGTCAGCCCGACCTGCCGCCGGGCGAGCAGCGCGCCCACGCCGTACGGTCCGCCCAGCTTGTGTGCGGTGAAGGTGGCCAGATCGAGACCGCTCCGCCCGAAGTCGAAAGCGACGTGGCCGACGGCCTGGACGGCGTCGCTGTGGGACAGCGCACCACACTCGGCGGCTCGCTCGGCCACCTCGGCGACTGGCTGCAGGGTGCCGATCTCGTTGTTGGCCCACATCACCGAGACCACCGCCGTATGCGGGCTGACCGCCGACCGCAGGGCGGCCAGGTCCAGGCGGCCGGTGGCATCCACGGGAACGATGTGGGCGGTGGCACCGCGGGATGTGGCCAGCCACGTGACCGAGTCGAGGACGGCGTGGTGCTCGATGGCGGAGGTGACGATCTCGGTCCGGCCCCGTTCGGCCAGGGACCAGTAGCCGCCCTTCACCGCCAGGTTGTCCGACTCGGTGCCGCCGGAGGTGAAGATCAGCTCCGTCGGGTGCGCGCCAACCTGGCCCGCGACCGCCTCCCGGGCCTCCTCGACCACCCGGCGGGCGGCCCGGCCCGAGCCGTGTGGCGATGAGGCGTTGCCGATGCGGCCCAGCTCGCGGCCCATCGCCTCGATCGCCTCGGGCACCATCGGCGTGGTCGCCGCATGGTCGAGGTAGGTCCGGGTCATGACGTTCAGTGTGCGCCCAGCTGGCTTATCCGCGTCGTTTGATCTCTGCGATGACGGCCGGCAACACCGTGTGCAGATCACCGACGACACCCAGGTCGGCCAGCGCGAAGATGGGTGCCTCGGCGTCCTTGTTCACCGCGACCACCGCCTTGGAGGTCTGCATGCCCGCCCGGTGCTGGATCGCGCCGGAGATGCCCGCGGCGACATACAGCTGGGGGGAAACGGTCTTGCCGGTCTGGCCCACCTGGTACGCGTGCGGGTACCAACCCGAGTCAACGGCTGCCCGGGAGGCCCCGACCGCGCCGTGCAGCGCATCGGCGAGTGCCTCGACCGGGGAGAAGTCGCCTCCGGTGCCACGGCCACCGGACACGACGACTGCCGCCTCGGTCAGGGACGGGCGTCCGCTGGCCTGCCGCGGTTCCCGGGCCACGATCCGCGCCCCCTTGGCCTCCTCGGAGATGCTGACCGCGGCCGCCTCCACCGCCGGCTGGACGGAAGCCGGCTCGGGAGCGACCGCGTTCGGCTTCACCGTGACCACCGGCGCGCCGTGGGTCACCTCAGCCTTGACCTGCCAGTTCCCGGCGAACACCGACTGGATGGTGCTGCCGTCGGCGGCGATGTCGGTCGCGTCGGTGATCAGCCCTGACCCGAGCTTGACCGCCAACCGGCCGGCCACCTCCTTGCCCTCGGCCGTGGAGGTGAGCAGAATCGCCGCGGGCGCGACCGTTGCGGCGATCTGGGCCAGCGCATCCGCCTTCGGTGCGACGAGGTAGTCGGAGATGGCGGAGTCGGCGACCGTCACGACCCTGCTCGCACCGTACTTTCCCAGGGCGGAGAGCACCGGGTCCACGGCCTCGCCGAAGACGACCACGACGGGCTCGCCCAGCCGGCGCGCCAGGGTGAGCAGCTCCAGCGTCGGCTTCGCGACCCCCTGCTCGACCAGCTCCGCGACGACCAGCACGTCGGACATTCAGGCTCTCTCTTTCCTCGTAACTCGATGCTCAGATGTACTTGCCGGCGGCCAGGAAGTCGACCAGCGCGGCCGTGCCGGCCCCGTCCTCGTCGACGACCACCCGGCCGGGCTCCTTGGGCGGTCGCGGATCTGCCTGGACCACTCGCGACCAGGCGGCCGCCAGGCCGACGGTGCCGGAATCGATGTCCAGGTCGGCGAGGGTCCACGACTCGACCGACTTCTTCTTGGCCGCCAGGATGCCTTTCATCGACGGGTAGCGGGCCTCACCGGACTGGTCGGTGACGCTGACCACGGCCGGCAGATCGGCCTCCACCGTCAGGCTCGCCAGGTCGCCGTCCCGCCTGATCCGAACTCTGCCGTCCTCGACGGACATCGTCGCCGCCAGGGTGGCCGCCGGCCAGCTCAGCCGCTCGGCGATCATGCTCGGCAGCACTCCCATGCTCCCGTCGGTCGACGCCATGCCGCAGATGACCAGGTCGGGGGCTGCCTTGCGGATGGCTGCGGCAAGTATTGCGCTGGTGGCCAGGGCGTCCGAGCCGTGCACCGCCTCGTCGTTGATGTGGATGCCGGCGGTGGCCCCCATCTGCAGCGCTCGCTTGATCGCGTCGGCCGCGTCGTCCGGGCCGAGCGTCAGCGCGACCACCTCAACGTCCTCGCTGGCCTCGGCGACCTGCAGTGCCTGCTCCACCGCGTACTCGTCCAGCTCGGACAGCAGGCCGTCCGCGGCGGCCCGGTCGACCGTGCCGTCGGCGGCGAACCCGCGTTCTCCCGTGGCGTCGGGCACGTGCTTGACCAGGACCACAATCTTCATCTCGCTCGCATTCTCCTCGGAACCACCACCATCACTCACCGAACGTACGTCGGCTTGTCTCTCGGCCCCGATACTGCCTTACGGCACCGACGCCTTGGACCATCCGCGGCCCTGTGCGGAGAAACGAGCCCGGAGACGGCCGAATCCGCCACCGGATGCGGCCCTGTGCGGAGAACGGGACCTCGGCCGTCGTCGCGGAAAGCGGCCTGTGTCCGTAACTTCGGTGTTACCGTAATTCGCATGTTACGAAGGAGGCGTTGCTCATGAGACCCTTCGAGAGTTCGGCGACCATTCAGGCGTCTTCCGAGGCGGTCTGGGCCGTGCTTGCCGACTCGGCCGGCTGGGTCGAACGGGGCCGATGACCGCGGCGTCCGCGCCGAGAGGCGATCCATTCGATGCGCTCGGCGACCCGCACCGCCGGCAGATCCTCCGCCTGCTGGCGCAGTCAGACCGATCGGTGGCCGAGATCGCCGAGACCTTGCCGATCAGCCGCCCAGCGGTGTCACGGCATCTTCGCGTACTCAAGGAGGCGGGCCTGGTCGGCGAGCGTCCGGTCGGCACCCGTCGGATCTACCGTCTCGAGGGCGAGGGCATGGTCGCAGTCCAGCGCTATCTGAGTCAGGTCTGGGGTGAGGCAGCTGCCCGTTTTCGGCTGGCAGCGGAGAACACCGGTCTAAAGGACGGCGATGGCTGACCCGCTCCGGTTCAGCTTCGATGTCGCCTGTCCGGTGGAGCACGCGTTCCGGGTCTGGACGGAGCGGATCAACCTCTGGTGGCCGGCCGACCACACCGTCAGCGACCGGTCCGACACCGAGGTGGTGCTGGAGCCCCGGCTGGGTGGGCGCATCTTCGAGCGGACGATTGACGGCGTCAAGCACGACTGGGGAGAGGTGACCCGCTGGGAGCCGCCGCACCGGTTGGGCTATCTGTGGCATCTGCGCAGCCACCGGTCGGTTGCGACCTCGGTCGAGATCCGGTTTCGCGCCGCCGCAGAGGCCGACACCCGGATCGAGATCGAACACGCTGGATGGGAAAGGCTCGGCGCCGACGCTCCACAGTGGCGGGATCGGAACCGGATGGGCTGGACCACGCTGCTGCCTCATTTCCAAGACGCCGCCCGCAGCGGGTGAGCGCGCACTTCTGAACCGAAAGAGAGGAAACCATGCCAGCCGGAACCAAGGACGACCCTTGGCAGCTCAACACCGCACCAGGCACCGCGGCCTACACCATGTGGGCCGATGAGACCGCCGACCCGCCGACCCTCGTCTGCCAGGTCGGCTCGACCCAGTTGCGCTACCAGCTTCGGTGCATCGATGACCTGCACCAGTGGCTGCTGAAGCAGGACGATTGGGTGGAGCTCGGCGCCGCCGACGAGGGCAAGCCGGCCAAGGAAGGAACGGTGGAGGCCTTCGGACGCGCCGAAGACAACCCGGTCAGCGGGTGGTACGGGCTGCGGAAGGGCTACCGCGGCCGCTTCGGCATGTATGTCCCGCCGCTGCTGGAGGCGCTGGGCAAGGTGGAACTCACTCACGAGCCGCGCAACAACAAGGTCCGCGCGCTGCCCTAAAAGAGGGCGGTGACGCCGCAAGAATGCGCCACTGTATCGATTTACCGGCAGAATGGGTACCCACTCTGCCGGGGGGCACATTCGCCTTCCGTCCCAATGAAGCGAGCGTGCAGATCCATGACAGTCAGCCCGACGCTGCCGGTGCCCGCCGACACTTCGCTGCTGGGTGCACACATCCGCGACGGCGGGACCCTCTTCGGGCTGTGGGCGCCGCGGGCGACCCGCGTGGAGCTCGCTCTGGTGGCTGAGGATCGGAGCCAGACCAACCGCGACATGCAGCTCGGGGATGACGGAGTCTGGGTGGTGCACATCCCCGGGGTCGGGCCGGAGCAGCGCTACGGCTTCCGGGTGCACGGCGAGTGGAACCCGGCCGCCGGGGCGAGGTTCAACCCCGCCAAGCTGTTGCTCGACCCGTACGCCCGCGCGATCACCGGCGGCGTGGACTACTCCGGGCCGATCCTGGATCACGTGCCAGCGTCCGACTACATCCCGGATCAGACCGACTCCTCCGGCGCGGTGCCGCTCAGCGTGGTGGTCGCGGACTCCCCGCCTCCGCTGCCCGTTGCACAGCCGCGGCCGATGGCGGAGACGGTGATCTACGAGCTCCACGTCAAGGGCTTCACCCAGCTGCACCCGGCGGTCCCCGAGCACCTGCGGGGGACGTACGCGGGGCTGGCCTATCCGGCGGTGGTGCACCATCTCCTCGATCTTGGGGTGACCGCGGTCGAGCTGCTGCCGGTGCACCATCACGTCTCCGAGCCGTTCGTCGTCGGTCGCGGACTGTCCAACTACTGGGGCTACAACACCCTCGGCTTCTTCGCCCCGCACTCGGCGTACGGGTCGGTGGGCACCCTCGGCCAGCAGGTGCGCGAGTTCAAGGAGATGGTCTCGGCGCTGCACGAGGCCGGCCTCGAGGTGATCCTGGACGTGGTCTACAACCACACCGGTGAGGGTGGCCATGAGGGCCCGACCCTGGCGTTCCGGGGGCTCGACCACCTCGGCTACTACCGGCTCACCGCAGACCGGCACAACGACTACGACGTCACCGGCTGCGGCAACTCCCTCGACACCTCCAACCCTGGCGTGCTGCGGCTGGTGCTGGACTCGCTGCGCTACTGGGTGACCGAGATGGGGGTCGACGGGTTCCGCTTCGACCTGGTCAGCACCCTGCTGCGGGACGAGCAGCACCACATCGACCACAACCACCCGTTCAAGCGGGCGCTGCGCACCGACCCGGTGCTCAGCCAGGTGAAGATCATCGCCGAGCCCTGGGACCTCGGTCCGTACGGATACCAGCTGGGCACCTTCGGACCCGGCTGGAGCGAGTGGAACGACCGCTACCGCAACTACGTCCGCGACTTCTGGCGCGGCCACACCCACGGGGTGGCCGAACTGGCCAAGCGCCTCTCCGGCTCGCCGGACCTGTACGACCGGAACAGTCGGACGCCAACCGCCAGCATCAACTTCGTCACTGCTCATGACGGGTTCACCCTGCGCGACCTGGTCAGCTACGACGTCAAGCACAACGAGGCGAACGGCGAGCACAACCGGGACGGCACCGACGACAACCGGTCCTGGAACTGCGGGGTGGAGGGAGAGACCGAGGACGCCGGAGTCAACGAGCTGCGGCGACGGCAGACCCAGAACCTGATGGCAACGCTGCTGCTGGCCGCCGGCGTACCGATGATCACCGCCGGCGACGAGATCGGGCGGACCCAGCAGGGCAACAACAACGCCTACTGCCAGGACTCCCCGATCTCATGGGTGCACTGGGACACCGCCGCCAAATGGACCGACCTCACCGAGACGACGAGGAGGCTGTTGCAGCTACGAGCTGACCACCCGGTGCTGCGCAGGCCCGCGTTCCGTCACGGGGAGTCGCTGCTCGACCCCCGCGGCAAACCGAGCGGCCGCCGCAACATCGCCTGGTTCGGCGGGCGGAAGACCGAGATGTCCCGCGAGGAGTGGGACGACGGAACCCGGAAGACGTTGGGTATGTACCTGGCCGGAGACGACCCCGCGCGGATCTGCGACGAGGCCTATCTGATCTGGTTCCATGCCGGCGCCGAGCCGATCCAGGTGGATCTGCCCGACGGTCCGTGGGCCTCGACCTACACCGTGGTCGCACATACCGGCCGGGACGGCGAGCTGCCGAGTGAGAAGATCGCCGCAGGTTCGGCGCTGCAGCTGCCGGGACGTACGGTGGTCGTCCTTCAGGTGGACTGAACTTGCTATCTGCGGGGACAGGGTGAATCGGCGGACCCGGCTGCTGGTCGCGGCACTGCGCTGGCTCCCCCGACCTGACCAGCCCTCGGCGCGTTATCTGGCCACGGTCCGTCGCCAAATGCCGCACGGACTGTCCCGGCTGATGCTGGGGCCGGTCGGCACGAAGGTGGCGGTCCGGGACATCACCGTGCCAGCGGCCGACACTCTGCTGACTGCCCGGGTCTACCGGCCTCGCAGCAATGGCTCCAACCGGCTACCTCTGGTGATCAACTTCCATGGCGGCGGTTTCGTGATGGGCAACCTCACGGCAGGCGATTGGGTCTGCGGGCAGGTGGCCGTCCGAGCCGGGGTGATCGTGGTCTCGGTCGACTATCGGCTGGCGCCCGAGTACCCGGCCCCCACGCCGTTCACCGACAGCTGGAGCGCCACCCAGTGGCTGGTGACCCACGCGGGCCTGCTGGGCGCCGACCCCACGCAGGTCACGGTGATGGGCGAGAGTGCCGGAGCGAACCTGGCCGCACTCATTGCGCTGGCCAGCCGTGATCTCAGCCGAGCCGACCCCAGCTGGCCGCGGCTCGCTCGGCAGGTCCTCAGTTACCCCGCGGTGGACCTGACGCTGTCCTCGGCGTCGGTCGCAGAGCTTGTGGATGCTCCGATGCTCCGCCGGAAGACCCTGGACTGGTACGGGCGGCTCTACCTGCCGCAGGGCCTGGAAAGCAGCATCGCCGCCGACGACCCACAGGTCAGCCCAATCTTCGCTGCGGACCACACCGAGCTGCCTCCTGCGCTGCTTCTCGTCGCCGGCCAGGACCCACTGCGCGACGACGGCATCCGGTACGCCGAGGTGCTGGCCGCCGCCGGTGTGCCCGTACGGACCGAGGTCCTGCCGGACGCGATCCACGGCTTCCTGTCCATCCCGCTGTTCGAGCCGGCCGCCGCGCACCAGGCCGTGCAAGCGATCGTCGACGAGCTCTGCTAGGGCACGTAGTCCGCCGAAGGCGGCGCGTGCACACCGGCCGGCAGGGTGGCCAGGCCCATCTCGGCGGCGTTGGCCAGCAGCGGGTGGTGTGGCACGACCCGAACGGTGTAGCCGATCACCCCGGCACGCTTGGCCTCCACCCAGCCCTCGTAGCGGCGCAGGCCGCCGTCGACCTCCACACCTTCCGGGAATGGGTTGACCCGCGGCTCATAGAGCCGCTCGTCGCCGTCCATCCGTCCCGTGATCAACTGCACCTCGATGTCGTCCGGTGACAGCTCACCGAGCCGGATCAAGGTGGTGACGTGGATCTTCCCGCCGACCTCGATTTGGTCCCCGTCCAGCGACTCGACGTGATCCACCGCCACACCGGGCCAGGCGGCCCGAATCTTGCGCTTCCACCTGGCCAGGGTCGCCGCCCCGCCGTCGGTCACCGCGTGGGTGGAGGCCGCTGCGGGGGTGTACAGGCTGGTCACGTAGTCCCGCACCATCCGGGAGGCGAGCACCTTCGGCCCGAGTCCGGCGATGGTGTCCCGGATCATCTGGATCCAGCGCTCGGGCAGGCCGTCCGGCCCCCGATCGTAGAACCGCGGCACGATCTCGTTCTCGATGATGTCGTAGAGCGCCTTGGCCTCCAGGTCGTCCCGGCGGTCGGGGTCCTCGATGCCCTCCGCCGAGGGGATCTCCCAGCCGTACGCCGGGGAGAACCACTCGTCCCACCAGCCGTCGCGGATGGAGAGGTTGGCTGCCCCGTTCAGGGCCGCCTTCATCCCTGAGGTGCCGCACGCCTCGTACGGCCGCAACGGGTTGTTCATCCACACGTCGCAGCCGGGATAGAGAGGCTTGGCCATCGAGATGTCGTAGTCCGGGAGGAAGACGATCCGCTCCCGCACGGCGGGATCGTCGGTGAACTGCACCATCTGCTGGATCAGTGCCTTGCCGCCCTCGTCGGCTGGGTGCGACTTGCCGGCGATGACGATCTGGATCGGTCGCTCCGGGTCGGTGAGCAGGGCCTTCAGCCGTTCCGGGTCCCGCAACATCAGCGTCAGCCGCTTGTACGAGGGCACCCGCCGGGCGAAGCCGAAGGTGACCACCTCGGGATCGAGGACTCCGGCCACCCAGTCGGCCGGAATGCCGCGGTTGGCACAGCTGGCGGCCAGCCGCTCCCGGGCCATGGTGATCAGCTCGGTCCTCATGGTCCGCTTCAGCGCCCACAGCGTTCGGCTGTCGACCTCGGCCAACGCGTTCCAGTCGTATCCGTCGACCACGGACTCCGCCGTGCCTCCGGTCGGCGCCTCGAGCAGGTCGAGCAGGTCGCGGTGCACCCAGGTGAGATGGTGCACCCCGTTGGTGATGGAGGTGATCGGCACCTCACTGGTGTCGAAGTCCGGCCACAGTCCCTGGAACATCTCCCGGGAGACCTCCCCATGCAGCGCCGAGACACCGTTGGCCCGCTGACCCAGCCGGAAGCCCATCACCGCCATGTTGAACATCGTCGGGTCGCCGGCCTCGTCGTCCTCCGCGCCGAGCGCGAGAATCCGGTCCAGCGGTATGCCGAAGTCGGCGAACTGGCTCACGATGAGCTCCCGCGGGAACCGGTCGATGCCCGCCGGCACGGGGGTGTGAGTGGTGAACACGGTGCCCGCCCGGCTTCGCTCCAGAGCCGTGTCGAAGTCCATGCCGTGGGCCAGGTACTCACGAATCCGCTCCAGACCGAGGAAGCCGGCGTGCCCCTCGTTGGTGTGGAACACCTCCGGAGCCGGTGCACCCGTGATCTGGCAGTACGCCCGAATGGCACGGACGCCACCGATGCCCAGCAAGACCTCCTGGGCCAGCCGGTGGTCGCTGCCACCCCCGTACAACCGGTCCGTCACCTCCCGCTCGTGACCGGCGTTCTGCTCCACGTCGGAGTCCAGCAGCAGCAGCGGCACCCGGCCGACTCGGGCGACCCAGACCTGGGCGTACAGCGTTCTGCCGGCGAGCGGCACCTCGATCCGAACCGCACCCTCGGGTCCGTGCAGCGGCGTCACGGGGAGTGAGTTCGGGTCCAGCAACGGGTAGCGCTCCTGCTGCCAGCCCGCTAGATTCAGCGACTGGCGGAAGTAGCCGGCCCGGTAGAGCAGGCCGACGCCGATCACCGGCACGCCCAGGTCGCTGGCAGCCTTGAGATGGTCACCGGCCAGGACGCCCAGGCCGCCGGAGTACTGCGGCAGCACCTCGGTGATGCCGAACTCTGGTGAGAAGTAGCCGATCGCCTTCGGGGCGTCGAGGTGATCGGCCGCATAGCCCTGGTACCAGAGGTCGCCGGTGAGGTAGTCGGCAAGGTCGGCCTCGATGATCCGGAGGCTCTTCAGGAACTTCTTGTCCACCGCCAGAGTCTGCAGCCGCTCCGCCGAGACCTCGGCGAGCAGCCGCAGCGGGTCGTGTCCCAGGCTCTCCCACAGCCGCGGCTCGATCGACCGGAACAGATCCTGGGTATCGGGGTGCCAGCACCAGCGCAGATTGTTCGCCAGTTCGCCGAGCGGTTTCAGAACCTCGGGCAACACGGGACGGACGGTGAACCGTCGGATTGCACGCACTGGCCAAACCTAACCCGGACAAGCGCTCCCGAAACCACTTCTCGACGACACCGTTGTCGCCGCGTCGGAACTCCCCCTGCCATCTCCACGGCAGGGCCGATAGGTTGACTGTTGTGACGGCAACCACTCCAGGACCCCCGGCATCGTCGCGCGACAACGCAACTGGAGCGAAGGAGAGCGCAACGACGGCTAGACCCCAGGTGACCATCG
Source organism: Actinomycetota bacterium (assembly GCA_046765695.1). Lineage (GTDB taxonomy): Bacteria > Actinomycetota > Actinomycetes > Propionibacteriales > Propionibacteriaceae > Microlunatus. Next base: position 11,891 of record JBKPNA010000430.1, read on the forward strand.
CCCCACCCCCGCTGGGCACGTTGATCGACCGGATCCCGGTGGTCAGCGTCTCTCCGGTGGTCGAGGGTGGGGCCTACCCGGCCAAGGCGACGGTCGGTGAGTCGATCCCGGTTCGGGCCCAGGTCTTCCGGGAGGGCCATGACGCCGTCAACGCGTCGGTTATGCTGACCGATCCCCAGGGCAACGAGCGGCGGGTGCCGATGCATCGCACCACCCCACTCGGGTTCGACTGGTGGACCGCCTCGGTCGAACCCGACTCCGAGGGCTGGTGGTCGTTCCGGGTGGAGGGCTGGAGCGATCCGTGGGAGACCTGGGTGCACAACGCCGAGATCAAGATCCCGGCAGGCATCGACGTGGCGCTGGTCTGCACCGAGGGCAAGGCGCTGTTCAGCGCGGCAGCAGACCGGGCCAAGGAGGACGGAGCGACCCAGACGGCTGCGCTGCTGCGGGGCGCCGCAAACAGCCTGGATTCCGGCCAGCAGGTCGAGGACCGGCTGGAGGTCGTCCTCGGGGACGACGTACGCGCCGCTATGGCGCGCTATGGACCGCGTGAGCTGGTCTCCCCGAGCCCGGACTACCCGATCTACGTCGACCGGCGCGCCGCCCTGTTCAGCTCCTGGTACGAGTTCTTCCCGCGGTCGCAGGGTGCCCGGTTCGACGAGGAGAAGCAGACCTGGATCTCCGGCACGTTCGACACCTGCCACGAGCGGCTGGAGGCCGCGGCTGCGATGGGCTTCGACGTCGTCTACGTCCCGCCGATCCATCCCATCGGCCGCGAGTTCCGCAAGGGACCCAACAACACCCTGGTCGCGGGCCCGAGCGACCCAGGCTCGCCGTGGGCGATCGGCGCCGACGAGGGTGGGCACGACACGATCCATCCCGACCTCGGCGACTTCGACGCCTTCGACCGGTTCGTGGCCAAGGCGAAGTCGCTGGGGCTCGAGGTCGCGATGGACTTCGCGTTGCAGGCAGCGCCGGACCACCCCTGGGTCACGGAGCATCCGGAGTGGTTCTACAAGCGGGCCGACGGGACCATCGCGTACGCGGAGAACCCACCCAAGAAGTACCAGGACATTTACCCGATCAACTTCGACAACGACCGGGACGGCATCTACCTGGAGAGCCTGCGCATCCTCAGGCTCTGGATGAGCCACGGAGTGCGGATCTTCAGAGTGGACAACCCGCACACGAAGCCGGTGAACTTCTGGGCCTGGCTGCTCGGAGAGGTCCGCAAGACCGACCCCGACGTGCTCTTCCTGTCCGAGGCGTTCACCAAGCCGGCCATGATGCAGGCGCTCGGCAAGGCCGGCTTCCAGCAGGGCTACACCTACTTCACCTGGCGCAACGAGAAGTGGGAGATCCAGGAGTACATGAAGGAGCTGACCACCGAGACGGACAGCTTCTTCCGGCCCAGCTTCTGGGTCAACACACCCGACATCCTGCCCAGCTTCCTGCAGTGGGGCGGCAAGCCGGCCTTCACCATCCGGGCGGTGCTGGCTACCACGCTGTCGCCGCTGTGGGGCGTCTACTCCGGCTACGAGCTGTTCGAGAACGCCCCGCTGGCGCCCGGACGCGAGGAGTACCTCGATTCCGAGAAGTACCAGTACCGGCCCCGGGACTGGAAGGCCGCCGAGGAAAGCGGGGAGAACCTCAACATGCTCCTCGGCAAGCTCAACTACATCCGCAAGGAGCACCCCGCGCTGCAGCAGCTGCGGAACCTGCACTTCCACCATGCCCCGCACGACAAGGTGATCGTCTACTCCAAGCGGAGCGGGGACGACACGGTGATCACCGTGGTGAGCCTCGACCCCTTGAATGTGGTGGAGAGCGAGCTCTATCTGGACATGGACGCCCTCGGCCTGTCCGCCCGGGACGTCTACCTGGTGCACGACGAGCTGACCGGGCAAACCTGGCGTTGGGGGCAGCACGCGTTCGTCCGGCTGACATACGACGACCCGGCCCACATCCTCACCCTGATCCGGTACGGCTCGCGGAGCAGCCACGGCCCCACGGCCCGGGGATGACGGTGGTCAGTCGCTTCCGGCGGGCGCCCCTGTGTCATCGGCCCGCCGCGGGGGTTCAAGGGGGTCGCCCCCCTTGCTAGCGAATCGAGCGTCGGACGCGCAGCTTGCCGAGTCGGTGATGGGCTATCTCACCGCTGCGCGCTGGTTCGCCGGAAAGGGTCGGCAGGTGGAGCTGCGCTCGCTTACCCCGCTGCCGTGGCTCACCCAGGTCTCGGAGTTCTTCGCCGAGCGGACACCCGCCGTCCGAGTCGAGATCGCGGAGGTGGAGTACCCGGTCGAGCAGCAGAGTGGCCCGCGAGAGTTCTACCAGCTGGCGATCTCCTACCGCGCCGCTCCGCACCCCGACCTGCACTATGCCGAGGTCGCCCGGGTCGCCCATCCCGAACTGGGATCGGTGGTGGCCTACGACGCCGCCCGCGATCCCGAGGCCTGCCGGGCGCTGCTGCGCGCGCTGCTTGACGAGAAGCACCTGACCGATCGGGACGCCACCATCCGGTTCCACCTCACCGGACGGGAGGGACTGAGCCCCGATCTCGAGCCACGCGTGTTCACCGGGCAGCAGAGCAACACCTCGGTGATGTTCGGCGACGTGGCCATCGTCAAGCTGTTCCGCCGGCTCGAGCTCGGCCGGAACCTGGACATCAGCGTGCACGACGCGTTGAACCGGGCCGGCGTGTCGGACGTGGCCGGTCTCTTCGGCTGGGCCGAAGGCAGCTGGACTGCGAACGGGGTGACCCGCGACGCCGACCTCGCGATGGTGGTGGAGATGCTGCGCGGCGCGGTTGACGGCTGGGGGCTGGCCCTCGACCAGCTTCGTGGCGGCAAGAGCTTTGCGACTGAGGCCGAGGCGTTGGGCAGGGCTCTAGCCGAGACACACGCAGCTTTGCAGCAGGAGTTTCCCACGGCCGATGTTTCCGGAGCCGGCGTGGCAGCGACCATGAAGAGCCGGCTGCGGGCGGCCGCCGAGATCGCGCCCGCCCTGCAGCCCTACGCCGACGGGCTGACTCGCCGGTTCGACGAGCTGGCAGCGACGCTGTCCGCCCAGCGGGTGCACGGCGACTTCCACCTCGGACAGACGCTGCATACGCCGAATGGCTGGAAGATCATCGACTTCGAAGGCGAGCCGGCCAAGACCATCGCCGAGCGGGAGCTGCCCGACAGCGTGTGGCGGGACGTCGCCGGCATGCTGCGATCCTTCGACTACGCGGCGGCCAGCGTGCCCGGCCCGGCGAGCGCGGCATGGGCCGAGGACTGCCGACAGGCTTTCTTGCGCGGATACGCCGGCGGGGAGCTCGGCGCTGTCGACGCGGCGACAGTCCGCGCGTACGAGGCGGACAAGGCGATCTACGAAGTGATCTATGAGGTGCGTAACCGACCCGACTGGGTGTCCATACCGCTGGCCGCGGTGGCGACCTTGGCCCACGGCCAGTTGAATCACGGGGGGACACCCCCCGAGCCCCCCGAGAGTGTTCAACAAAGGAGTAGAACGGATGGCATTTGATCCGAGCGGTGGGCTGACCGGCTGGGACCTCACCGGCTTCCACGAAGGCCACGACACGGAATGCTGGAAGCGGCTGGGCGCCCACGAGGTGACCGTCTCCGACGCTGAGCGCGGGGACGTCTCCGGCACCCGGTTCTCGGTCTGGGCTCCCAATGCGAGAGCCGTTCGGCTGGTCGGGGACTTCAACTACTGGAACGGCGAGAACTCTCAGATGCACCTGGTCCCGGGGTCCGGGGTCTGGGCTTTGTTCGTAGAGGGCGCCAGCACGGGCAGCCTGTACAAGTTCGAGGTGCTCGGAGCCGACGGGGTGTGGCGGCTCAAGGCCGATCCGATGGCCCGGTTCGCCGAGGCGGCCCCGCACACCGCGTCCATCGTCTATGAGAGCCAGTACGCCTGGGGCGACGACCAGTGGATGTGGTACCGGGGCGAGAAGCGCCAGTACAAGGAACCGATGAGCGTGTACGAGGTGCACATCGGCTCCTGGCGCAAGGGCCTGACCTACCTGGAGCTCGCGAACGAGCTGGTCGAGTATTGCTCGTGGCAGGGCTACACCCACGTCGAGTTCCTGCCGGTCGCCCAGCACCCGTTCGAGGGCTCCTGGGGCTACCACGTCACCGGCTACTTCGCGCCGATGAGCAAGTTCGGCTCACCGGACGAGTTCCGGCACCTGGTGGACAGGCTGCACCAGGCTGGCATCGGAGTGTTGATCGACTGGGTGCCGGGGCACTTCGCCACCGACGGCTGGGCGCTGGCCAGATTCGACGGCACGGCGCTGTACGAGCACGAGGACCCGCGGCTCGGCTGGCATCCGGACTGGGGCTCCTACATCTTCAACTTCGGCCGCAACGAGGTGAAGAGCTTCCTGGTATCGAACGCCTACTACTGGCTGCACGAGTTCCACATCGACGGTCTGCGGGTCGATGCCGTCGCCTCGATGTTGTACCTGGACTACTCCCGCGAATCCGGGCAGTGGGTGCCGAACAAGTACGGCGGCAACGAGAACCTCGAGGCGATCGAACTGCTGCAGACGACCAACAAGCACGCCTACCAGCGCGAGCCCGGCACCATGATCGTTGCCGAGGAGTCGACCTCCTGGCCCGGGGTGACCCGGCCGGTGAACTGGGGCGGTCTCGGCTTCGGCTTCAAGTGGAACATGGGCTGGATGAACGACTCGCTGCGCTACATCGGCCGCGAGCCGATCTACCGGCAGTACCACCATCACGAAATGACGTTCTCGATGGCGTACGCGTATTCGGAGAACTTCATCCTGCCGATCAGCCATGACGAGGTGGTGCACGGCAAGGGCTCGATGTTCGAGCGGGTTCCGCAGGACGAGTGGCGGAAGTTCGCCACCCTGCGGGCGTTCTACGCCTTCATGTGGGCCCACCCGGGCAAGAAGTTGCTGTTCATGGGCACCGAGTTCGGCCAGCGCCGCGAGTTCTCCGAGGCCCGCAGCGTCGACTGGTGGCAGAGCGCTGAGTGGGGGCACCGCGGGCTGCAGCGCCTGGTCAAGGACATGAACGCGATCTACAAGGACAACCCGGGGCTGTGGAAGCGGGACACCGACCCGTCCGGCTTCTCCTGGATCGACGCCGACGACCATGGCGGCAACGTGTTCTCCTGGGTGCGCTACGACGGCGACGGCCAGATGATCGCCTGCATCACCAACTTCTCCTCCGAACCGCGGCCCGACCACCGGCTCGGACTGCCCGCCCAAGGTGTCTGGAAGGAGATTCTGAACACCGATGCCGACTTCTACGACGGCAGCGGTTCCATCGGCAACCTGGGCGAGGTGGTCGCCCAGCCCATCCCTTCGCACGGCTACGAGGCTTCCGCCCCGGTGACCATCCCTCCGCTGGGGGCGGTATGGCTGCGCTTCGAGCCGGTCAGCACGGAGGAGCAGCCGGAGCCGGACAAGGTTGTCGCCGGCGTACGAGCCGCCGCCAGGGTGGTCTCGCCGCACCGCGCCGCAGCGGAGGAGGAGCCCGAAGAGGACGCCGAGGTGCCGCCTGAGGATCCGGTGCAGCCACCGAGAATCGAGCATCTGGTGGCGTCTCCGGTCTCGGCCACGGCGTCGGCGGACGACGCACTCCTCAGCGGACCGCCCGACTCGGTGCCGCCGCCCGCAGTCACGGACCCGATGACCAGCGCGGAAGCCGCCAGCCCCGTCCGCCCGCCGTCGCCGGCTTCAGCTGACTCGCCCGGATCACCCCCGTCGCCGGAGTCACCGTCCTCCCCAGACTCGCCACCGACCGTGGCCGGCTCGGAACGCTGAGCACCGTCCGCATTCAGGTCGGCGAGAGCGGGGTCGGCACCCTGACCTGGGATCCAGGGGTCGACGCCGATACCTTGCAGGACGCTGTGGCCCGCGCCGCGGACGACGCCCTGATCGGACAGAGCCTACGCCGGTTGCAGACGGCGGTGCCGGGCGCGGACCGGTTCGCCCGGCGGGCCGTGCTGCGTGCCGGTTTCCGGCAGGAGGGGGTGCAGCGCGAGGCGGTGATCACGGCCGACGGCGGCGTCGACGATCTCTACCTCTTCGCCCGGCTGGCGGGGGACCCTGTTCAGGGGCCGAGTTGGTTCTCCGGCGTGATGAACTCCGCATTGCCGCGGAAGCGGCTGATCGCTCATGTGCTGCTTACCGATGACCAGGGCCGAGTGCTGCTCTGCGAAACGCAGTTCAAGCCCGACTGGGAGCTGCCGGGCGGCATCGTCGAACCCGGCGAGTCTCCGCGGCTGGGCGCGATTCGCGAGGTGCGCGAGGAGTTGGGGGTGGACTGGCCCGTCGGCCGCCTGCTGCTTGCCGACTGGATGCCGCCGTACCTCGGCTGGGAGGACGCCATCGAAATGATCTTCGACGGTGGCCGGGTCACGCCCGCGGAGTTGGACCGGTTCGCGCTGCAGACCAGCGAGATCCGGCAGGTGCGGTTGTGCACCATCGCCGAGGCAGCCGACCTGGTCACGCCGCTTGCGCACCGACGGCTGGCTGTGGCGGCCGCCTTGGGACCGGACGAGATGGCCTACCTGGAGGACGGCACCCGTCCGGCCGACGTGCCGTAGCCGTAGCTGCGGAGAGCCTCTGCGGGTTCGGGTAGCGTCAGCGCTTCAGCTTCAGTCGGACCGAGTCGAGGGTGATCGCCAGGCCGTCCTTCTGAGAACAGGCCAACCTCGCCGTGCCGGTGGGAGCGATCATCTCCGCAACGGAGGACATCGGCAGCGCCTGGCGCGCGCCTCCGTACTCCACCGTCGCCTTCCCGGTGGCAGCTTCGATCTTGAAGACCATCGCTTTGCCGTCCGGTGCGGAGGTGCCCTTGACCTTGCCGTCGATCCAGAGGTCGGCCGACTCGCCGGCACGGTTGACCCGCATCGGCTTCTTGCCGTTGCCGGCCACGGTGTACCTGCCCTTGTCGAACGCTATGGTGACGTCCCCGCCCCGGCCGGTACCGAAGTCGTACCAGCCACCGTGACTGGTGAACTGGACCAGCCGCCAGGTCCCACGCAGGCATTCGGCGCCAGGGACCTTCACAGGCTTGGTGGTCGTGGACTTCGCCGTAGCGTGCCGAGACGGGGTGGCGGCTGAGGTCGAGCCACCCGGACCAGGGTCGGTGCTCCCCCCGGTCGGTGACGGCGTGCCGTCGGTGCATCCCGCCAGCACGATCAGTAACCCTGCAGCGACGACGCCCGCCAGTCTCCTCACGACGCCCTACCGTAGCCGAATACGAAACCGGTCAAAGACGACAAGAAATCATGTCGGTTTCTTGTCGTCTTTGACCGGTTTTGCTGTGGGAAGGGCGCGCCGCCACTGCCGGTACGCCCGAGCCCGGCCGGATTTGCCGAAGAGGGAGTGTTCGACCAGGTGCTGCCACGCGTGCAGGCGTCGGGGATCCAGGTCCGGCCCAGCAACCGATCCGCGTCGGCGATGATCTCAGCCCCACCCCTGAGCAGCTGTCGAGACGTGAAGCCGTGGCGCTGCCAGCCGGCGCCCAGCAGCCGGCGGTCACGGACAAGGTCCTGTTCGTGCATCTCCGCATCCCGGTGGTCACTCCCGTCGTACTCCTGCGCCCGCCGAGTCCCATCGATCCGCAGGTCGACCCGAGCGATGAAGCGCCGTCTTGCCCGCGGGTCGTCGTTGGACATGGCCACAAAGACCGGGTGAGGAATGCCAGCCAGCAGCCACCAACCCCTCAGCTCGGCGACCGTGAGATGGGAAAACGCCGCCGTTCGCGGGAGCACCAGCCGCCAAGCACGGAGCTGCTCGGTCAGGCAACGGGTCTCGGTCGGTAAATACACGCCATGAGAAAGCCGATTCCAGTCCGTACGCCGGACCCGCCCGCGTACCGGTGGGATGGACAGATCGTCAGTGGACACATCGGAAGGATGCGGATCCGAACAGCAATGCCACCGCTTCGCGGAAAATCTGTGGACAGCCGGCCGCGTCCCCGGCTGCTGTTGACAGCTTCCACCCAAAACCGGTCAGAGCCGACAACAAATCCTCCGGATTTGTTGTCGGCTCTGACTGGTTTTGTAAGAAGGGGACCCTCAGAACAAGGCTGTCATC
>JBKPNA010000431.1:0-7620 GCA_046765695.1 Actinomycetota bacterium
TCCCACGACGTCAGCGTGGCTGCGATGCGAGCCGGCGTACGAGACATCCTGCATCCCGCCGCTGACATCGCCGACATCCAGCAGGTGCTCAACCACGCCTATTCCGCCGCCACGGATCGCGCCCTGGTGCTCGACGCAGCCAAGGGCGGACAACCGGCAGAGGATGCCTCAGTCAAGGGGGGCAAGGTGATCACCATCGTGTCGCCGAAGGGCGGCGTCGGTAAGACCACGGTCGCCACCAACGTGGCGATCGGTCTGGCCAAGACGGCACCTCACTCCACCGTGCTGGTCGACCTGGATGTCCAGTTCGGAGACGTCGCCAGCGCCTTGGACCTGGAGCCTGAGTATTCCCTGCCCGACGCGGTGTTCGGACCCGCAAGTCGGGACCCCATGGTGCTCAAGACGTTCCTCACCAAGCACGAGACCGGCCTGTACGTGATCTGTGGGCCGCGAACTCCTGCGGATGCGGAAGGGATCTCCGGTCAAGACGTCAGCAAACTGCTGCAGACGCTCGCCGCGGACTTCAGCTACGTGGTGGTCGATACCTCTCCCGGGTTGTCCGATCACACCCTGGCGTCCCTGGACCAGACCACGGATCTGGTGCTGCTGACCAGCATGGACGTGCCGGGCGTACGAGGACTGCGCAAGGAGCTCGACACGCTGGCCCAACTTGACCTGCTCCCCGATGCCCGCCATGTAGTGCTGAACTTCATCGACACCCGCGCCGGACTGTCGATCGCCGACGTCGAAGCGACCATCGGCACGGGCGTCGACATCAAGCTCCCCAGATCCCCGGCAACCCAGGCGTCGGTCAACCAGGGCTTGCCGCTGCTGCAGCACGCAGTCCGGAACCCGATGACCAAGGAACTACGCGGACTGGTGAACCGCTTCGCCCCTGCTCCCCTACCCAAGCTCGCGTCCAAGCGAACCGGCCGGAAGGTCGCCAAGAAGGCAGCCAAGAAGGCCGCAGCGGCTGAGCCCAAACCTCGCCGGGCGGCCGGTCCCTCGTATCGCGGCCGCTGGGCAGGCGCATCGTGAGCCTCTCGGATCGGCTCCAGGCCGTCCGGCTCCCCGAGGCCGGCCACGCCGCTCCAGCCCAGGCACCACCGCCGGAGCCGGCAGCCAGGCGCGCGCAGGCAGGCACCGGACCTGGTACGTCCCCGCCACGGGCCCCGGCCTCCGGCGACGACCCCCTGCTCAAGCTGAAGGATCGCGCCACCTCGGCGCTGTTCGAGCGAATGGGTGGCCGGCTCTACGATGCCTCACTGAGCGAGGAGAAGCTCCAGACGCTGGTTCGCGCCGAACTCAACAAGGTCGTCGAGGACGAGCCCGTCCCACTCAGCGCTGAGCAACGCCAGCGGCTGTTGCACCACGTCGAGGACGACGTGCTCGGCCACGGGCCCTTGCAGCGGTTGCTCGACGACCCGACCGTGACCGAGGTCATGGTCAACGGCCCCGAGCGGATCTACATCGAGCAGCACGGCAAGCTGACCCGCGCACCGGTGCACTTCACCTCGGAGGAGCACCTGCGGCGGGTCATCGAGCGGATCGTGTCTCGGGTAGGCCGGCGCATCGACGAGTCCTCGCCTCTGGTCGATGCCCGCCTTGCCGACGGATCCCGGGTCAACGCGGTGATCCCACCACTGGCCTTCAACGGCTCCTCGCTGACCATCCGGAAGTTCTCCAAGGACCCGTTCCTGATCAATGACCTGATCCGGTTCGGCACCTTGTCGCCGGAGATCGCCGAGTTGCTCCGGGCCTGCGTCGAGGCGCGGCTGAACGTCATCGTCTCGGGCGGCACCGGCACCGGCAAGACCACGCTGCTGAACGTCTTGTCGTCCTTCATTCCCGAGGAAGAGCGCATCGTCACCATCGAGGACGCGGTCGAGCTGCAGCTGCAGCAGGAACATGTCGTACGGCTGGAGAGCCGCCCACCCAACATCGAGGGCAAGGGCGCGATCAGCATCCGGGACCTCGTCCGCAACTCCCTGCGGATGCGGCCGGACCGGATCGTCGTCGGTGAGGTCCGTGGCGGTGAATGCCTCGACATGCTGCAGGCGATGAACACCGGCCACGACGGCTCGCTGTCCACGGTGCACGCCAACTCCCCGCGCGACGCCATCGCACGGCTCGAGACGCTGGTGCTGATGGCCGGCATGGACCTGCCGCTGCGGGCCATCCGGGAGCAGATCGCGTCGGCCGTCGACGTGATCGTGCAACTGACCCGGCTCCGGGACGGCACCAGGCGGGTGACCTTCGTGACCGAGGTCCAGGGCATGGAAGGTCAGACGGTCACCATGCAGGACGCCTTCGTCTTCGACTACTCGGCCGGCGTGGACGCACGCGGGCGGTTCCTCGGCAAGCCGGTGCCGACCGGCGTACGGCCACGCTTCACCGACAAGTTCAACGAGCTCGGCATCACCCTCTCGCCGAGAGTCTTCGGCGGCGTCGAGGCCCGGCAGGGATTCCGGTGAAGCAGTTCCTTGGCTTCGCGGCATCCCTCGACTACGGCGTCTACGGCGTCGCCCTCGTTGCTCTCGCCGCGCTGACAGCGGGCTATCTGGTGCTGTCCCCCAGGCCGGTGCGTATCCCGCTCGAGCGGCGACGGCCGCCGGCTCCAGCCGGTCAGGGCTCGCTGGCCGGAGCGGCGACGACCATGACGGGGATCATCGACAAACAGCTCCGGCGCACGGGCGACGTTCGTGCCCGTACCGCCGCCCTGGAACGGGCCGGCATCACCATGCGGCTGCAGGACTTCGTGTTGCTGGTGATCGCCGGAAGCCTGGTCGCGGCTGCGTTCGGAGTGCTGCTGGCGGGGCCGCTGCTCGGCTTGGTGCTCGGGGTGGTCGTGCCGATCGTGGCCAAGGTCGTCGTCAGCGTCAAGACCAGCCGGCGCCGGCGTGCTTTCGCCGACCAGCTGGACGACTCCCTGCAACTGATGGCCAGCAGCCTGCGCGCCGGCCACAGCATGATGCAGGCGCTCAACTCGGTCGCTACCGAGGCCGAGGAACCGACCAGCGTCGAGTTCTCCCGCATCATCAACGAGACCCGCGTGGGCCGGGAGCCCGGGCAGGCGCTGGACGAGACCGCTCGGCGGATGGAGAGCGAGGACTTCACCTGGGTAACCCAGGCGATCGCCATCAACCGGGAGGTAGGCGGAAACCTCGCCGAGGTGCTGGACAGGGTGGGGCACACCATCCGGGAGCGGAACCAGATCCGCCGTCAGGTGAAGGCGCTCAGCGCCGAAGGCAGGCTGTCCGCGGTTGTCCTGATGGCGTTGCCACTCGGCGTGCTGGCCTTTCTCTCCCTGACGAACCCCGCCTACATCGCTCGGTTCACCGAGAGCCTTGCCGGCTATCTGATGATCGCCGTTGGCGTACTGCTGTTGATCATCGGGGGGCTGTGGCTGCGCAAGGTCGTACGCCTCAAGTTCTGACCGGTTATCTAGCTCGAAGGGTTTCTCGCAGTGCCACCACCTGTTCTGACCGGCGTCGCGATGGTCAGCGTCTCGTTGCCGTTGCTCGCCTGGTCCCTGCTCGCCCGGCCCAGCCGGCTGCAGCGGCGTAGCGTGCGAAACCTGCAGCGGGGACTGGAACCGCGCCTGGCCGCGGATGCGCCCGCGCCACCGACCGTCCCCCGGCGCGGTGGCCTGAGCGCCCTTGCCCGGCGGCTGACCCCTGGCGGCTCGGTCCGGCGCCTGGACCGGCTGCTCTCCAAGGCCGGCCGTCCGCCTGCCTGGCCACTGGAACGCTTGCTGGTCGCCAAACTCGTGCTGCCGCTGCTGGTCGGCGGACTCAGCCTGTACTACATCCACCGGGCCGGGGCCGGCCCTCTTTCTCTCCTGCTCGGTGTCGGCGCCACCGTCACCAGCTACTTCCTTCCGGAGCTGCTGCTGCACAGCCGGGGCGAGGAACGGAGCAACAAGATCGCCCTCGAGCTTCCCGACACCTTGGACCAGATGACGATCGCCGTCGAGGCGGGCCTCGGCTTCGACTCAGCCATGGCGCGTGCCGGCAAGAACGGCAGGGGGCCGCTGGCCCAGGAGATCGTGCGCACGTTGCAGGACATTCAGGTGGGCCAATCCCGGCGCCAGGCGTACGACTCGCTCGGCACGCGCACCGATGTGCCGGACTTGCGCAAGTTCGTCCGCGCCATCGTTCAAGCGGACAAGTACGGAATCGCAGTGGCAGATGTACTGCGCACCCAGGCGGCGGAGATGCGGATGAAACGCCGGCAACGGGCCGAACAGAAGGCGATGCAGATCCCGGTCAAGGTGATCTTTCCGCTGATGCTCTGCATCTTGCCGGTGCTGTTCATCGTGCTGCTGGGACCGGCCGTTCTCGACATTCTGAGGATCTTCCGATGACCGAACTGCAGTCGATGCCGCCAGTCCAGGGGCGCGGTCTGTACCTGCTGCTGCTCCGGCTCCGGCGGGCGCTTTTTCGAACCCTTGCGCCCAAGGGCCTCGGCTAGTGCCCCGGGCAACCCGAAAAACCTACTCGCGTTTCACCGACACGCCGAGAGAGCACGAATGGGGGTGAAACGCGGGTAGCTAATTCGTGGTGAGGCTCCCTTAGGCGAGCTTGCGGTCGACCTCGTAGTTGGGCAGCACCATCGCGGTGTCGATCGTCTTGAGGTCCACCACAGTCGGATGGGAACCGTTCGACCACAGCTCGTCCGCCCCGGGGATCTCGTCCCAGACCGATTCGTGCTCGGCCAGCACCCGGCGTGGCATGTGGTGAACCTCGCAGTCGCCGTCGTCACGCAGGCTGATCAGCTCGGCCTCGCGGGCGCGAACCGTCTCCCGCAGGGCGGAGATGACCGTCTCACGATGGTTCACCTCACCGGCCAGGAAGACGGTGTCCCCGCGCAGGGCCGACACCTGCATCTTCAGCTCGGCCACCATCACCCGAAGCTTCTCGATGATCGCCCGGGCGTCCGCGATCCGATTGCTGAGCGCGTCGACGACGGCAGCGTTGCGCGTCCGCTCCTCGGTGAGCTGCCGGCCGTGTTCCTGCAGCGCAGCCAGCATGGCCTTTGCGTGCCCACGACGGGTAGCCCACAGCTCGCGCCAGGCGAAAGTGCACGCCAGGATCGCGGCGATCACGGCGACTGCGGTTCCCAACCGGACCGACCAGCCCGGCCCGAAGGCGGCGATGACGGCCAGCACGGTCCCGGCGGCCAGCACGATTTCCGAGGCCCGGCGCAGTGATGTGGGTTTCGCCTGCCGGCTGGCGAACGTGGGGGAAGTCACGCTCGACACCTTAAGCCCACCGATGATCTCCACCGGTGGATTTCCCGCCTCAGTCGGGCGTGTCTGACCCGGGCTGGTCGTCGTCGTCCTCGCGCGGCACCCGGCAGGCCCGCTCGAGCAGCAGACCCACCCCGCACAGCGCCGCGCCGGCGAGGACGGTGACGGCGGATCGGATCACCCGGTCTCGCGGCGCGGCCGCTTCGAACCGACCGATGAAGAGCAGGGCGTACGCCAGGTAGCCGCCGGCTACGACCGCGCCGGCCAGCGCCGAGGCCTTGCCCAGGACTAGAAAGGCGACGGCCCGGTTGGGCTCCACCCGCTCGTGGCGAACCTGGATTCGCTGGTGGGTGGAGTACGCCAGCGCACCGACCAGCGCGGTCACCAGGATCACCCCGATCGGCGCAGTCCACGGCACCTCCGGAGCGACCATGTCCAAGGCGTTGGTGGTCACTCCGAGCAGCCAGCCGGCCAGCCCGCCGAACATGGCGGCCACGACCAGCGCCCGCAGCGGCGTAAGGGTGACCGAGCCACCCGGTGGTTGTTCAGCCAAGCCGGACTCAGTCGCGCTCGATCACCAGGTCGTCCCGGCGGACCACCCCGGAGGTGTCGGCCTTGGCGAGCAGGTCGCCGACTGCGCCCTTGCCCTGGACCTCGCCGGTGGGATCCACCTCGTACCAGGGCACGAGGACGAACGCACGCTCGTGCGCGAGCGGGTGCGGCAACCGAAGGTCCGGCCGGTCCAGCTCGTCGTTGCCGACCATGATCAAGTCCACGTCCAGCGTCCTGGGCCCCCACCGAACGGCATCGCGGTCGCGGCCGAACGCGTCCTCGATCGCCAGGGCTCGCTCCAGCAAGGTCTGCGGGTCAAGGGTGGTCTCCGCGACCACGATCATGTTCAGGAACTTCGGGTTCTCCTCGGGCCCACCGACCGGCTCCGTCTCGTACACCGAGGAGATGTCGACGATGATCACATCCGGGGTGTCGCTGAGCGCGTCGACGGCGCCCTGCAGGTTCGCCAGCCGGTCACCAAGATTGGAGCCGATGGAGTAGACGACCTTGCGCAGCGGCCTCATGCCGCTAAGCGTGTCGGCGTCGATGGCATGCGGGTTCGGGCTCGTCATATCTCATCTACTCCTCGTCAGCGTTACCGCAACGTCAGCAACGGAGACCGGCAGTGGCGCATTGGGTTTGTGTACCGTCACCTCAACGCGCTGGACGGCCTGGTGTCGCAGGCAGGTATGAGCAATTCTGTCGGCCAGCGCCTCGATCAAATCAAGCGGGTCCCGCTCCACATCGGCCACCACGGCTTTCGCCAGGTGCGCATAGTCGATGGTCTGGCGAAGATCATCCTCTGCCCCCGCCCGAGCCAGGTCGAGCTCGCAGGTCAAGTCGACGACAAAGGGCTGGCCAAGCTCCTTTTCTGCGGGGAATACGCCGTGGTAGCCGTATCCCGTGATGCCGGTCAGGGTGATCCGGTCAAGCGGTTCCGGGGCAGCCACGGACTCGGCCTGCTCCGGTGCTCTTGCGGCCATGTCCCCTCCTGACGGGGACGACCCTATCCGACCAGCAAAGTTCTGGCATCTGAACCACAGGGCGGATGGCTGTGATGCCAAACTCATCCCGGTGGGCGCCATTCCGTGTGCTGTTGTGCGCGCCGCGGGGGTTCAAGGGGGTCGTCCCCCTTGCTCGAACGGGGGGCGCGCTCCCGCGTGTTGTTGTGCGCGCCGCGGGGGTTCAAGGGGGTCGTCCCCCTTGCTCCAAATCAGCGCGTCTGCCGCATCCGGTCGGCGACCGCGATCGCGTCCCGGCTGGCCTGCACGGCGTGCACCCGTACGCCCCACACCGGCCGCGAGGCCAGGGCAAACGTCAACGCGGTGGTGGCGTCGTCCCGCCGCTTCGCCGGGCGAGGCGTTCCGTCCGGGGCGGCCAGGAGCGAGCCGAGAAAGGCCTTCCGCGACACCCCGATCAACAGCGGTTTGCCGAGCGCCTCGAGCTCGGCCAACCGATGCAGCAGCTCCCAGTTGTGCTCGCCGGTCTTCGCGAAGCCAATTCCGGGATCGATGATCAGCCGGTCCGGCGCGATCCCAGCCCGCTCGGCGACCGCCACCTGCTCGCTCAGCTCCGCGATCACATCGGCCACCACGTCGACGTAGCTGGCCCGGGTCTGCATGTCCGCCGAGTGGCCCCGCCAATGCATACAGATGTAGGGAATGGCGGCGTCGGCAAGCAGCGACAGCATTGCCGGATCGGCCCGGCCGCCTGACACGTCGTTGACGAGGCGGGCACCGATATCGATCGCCGCCGCCGCCACCTCGGCCCGCATTGTGTCGATGCCGACGCACCCGGCCGCGGCCAGAGCACCGACC